>CANGPX010000139.1 GCA_947456095.1 Acidimicrobiaceae bacterium | reverse complement strand
CGAAGCTGATCGAGATCGAGAGGCTGGCCAGTGTCGACCCACTCGCCCACAACTTCTCCGAGTGGTGCGACAACGCCAAGCTTTGCCGCTGCTTTCCAGTAGGGGGTGAAGACCTTGAACGGTTGGCCCGATCCATTGAGAATTTGACCTGGAGCCGTGAGATAGGGCGTATCAATGCACTGGAAGTCAATGCCGTGTTCGCGAAGTGTCGTTCCAACTCGACCATCTCGAATCTGGCCTGAAGGGCTCACTTCTCCAGTTGCAACCACCTGAGTCGAACCAACCAATTGTGCCAGCCGAATGAGTTCTTCGGCTGGGTCACCAACAAGCACCGTCAAGTGACCACTCAGTGCATGGTTGAGCTCTTGGAGACAGTCCAACAAGAACGGGCGTCGAGCAGGTCCAGCTGAGCCAAATCGCTGGGGCTCAATGACAAACACCGGCACAACTGGACCACGTCGCGCCGCAAAGGCTAAGGCCGGGTGATCGCTGATGCGAAGGTCACGTCGAAACCAGAAAACAGACGTCACCATGTTGCCGCCGATCGTAGAGTCTTGAGTCGTCGATCAAGATGGTGTTCAATGGCTTCGGTTGCAAGCGTTGCCACTTCTCCTGCTGCTGGACTCGGCAGTTCAAGAAGGACTCCTCTGAGGCCCCCAGTCAAGATCCGACGAAGCAGCATCAAGGCTTGCGGCGAGACCGGGCGACCGCGACGACACAGGTCACACAACATGCCACCTTCGCTCGCAGCAAAAGCCACCAGCGGTTCTCGTTTCGAGCAGCTCACGCACTGTTCAACCACCGGCCCTGCGCCATCGGCAACAAGTGCCTTAAGGAAAAACGCAGGAGCGATGAGTTCTGCGTTCATTGAAAGATCATTGAGGGTCGACAGGACATTGGCAACCATGGAGAACAGTTGTTCATCTTCATGGTCATCTTGGATCAGTTGGCCTGCGACTTCTAATACCGCCATAGCCGAGGTGATGCGGTCAAGATCGTTGCGGATGGTTGAGTAGCCATCGAGGAGTTGCACCTGTTGGATAACCCCAAGATCAGTTCTCCCCCGCCAGAGGACAACGTGGACTCGACTGCCAAGTTCAAGTCGTCCACCGAATTTCGACTTGGGTCGACGAATCCCCTTGGCCATTGCTCGAACTTTGCCGGAGTTCTTGGTCAGCAGCACCACAATGCGATCAGCTTCTGCGTAAGGGTGGGTGCGAAGCACGATCGCCTCTTCGCTCAAGTGGCTCACGCCTCGAGGTCTTGCTTTTCGGTCTGATCTGCGTCACTGTCTGCATCATCGCTCACGCCATCTCGGCGTTTGAATTTCGGCAGCGCTCGAAGTGGCGGGAAGGCATTTGATCCGAGCGCAATGAGGACACCAAGAGCAAGCATGGACACGACCAGCACGCTTGCTTGCTTCACCCCGTTGATTCCGAGCCAACACAGAAATCCAAAAAAGACAATCCCAAATCCAATGGTGATGCGGGTCACAATCATTGATTCAGCCCTCCATATCGGCGCTGGCGAGTTTGATACTCGAGCACCGCAGCATAAAGGTCTTGTCGACGAAAATCTGGCCAGAGTACCTCTGGGAAGACATATTCGGCATAGGCCGCTTCCCAGAGCAAGAAATTGGAAACTCGTTGCTCTCCAGAAGTGCGAACCACGAGATCTGGGTTCGGAATTTCTGGGTGATAGAGGTAACGGGCAATCAAGCGCTCGTCGATCTTTGACGCCGACACGCCATCATCAATGATGGCTTTGACCGCGTCGACAATTTCTGCTCGACCGCCGTAGTTAAAGGCCAGCGTCAAGGTCAAGGTGTTCTGCGACTTCGTCAAGCGTTCGGTTTCTTCCATCCGACGCAAAACTTTTCGAGGGACCCGCCAGTCGCGACGACCGGCGAACTCCATGCGCACACCCTTAGCGGCAAACTCATCTCGTCGCCGCACGAGCAGGTTTTCATTGAAGTTCATGAGAAAACGCACTTCATCAGCAGGTCGTCGCCAATTCTCAGTTGAAAAGGCAAACAAGGTCAGATACCGAATCCCGAGCGCCAATGCGCCATCAACGGCATCAACAATGGCTGCTTCGCCCGCTGCATGGCCATCAGTTCTCGGCAAATTCCTTGCATTTGCCCAGCGTCCGTTGCCATCCATCACGCAAGCCACGTGAGCGGGGATGTTCGTGCGGTCGATTTGCTCCGGCACGTCGTTGGGCACAGGCTTCGCCGTTGCTTGCCCCTGCAACTGTTGTCCCCCTCGACGTGCCACGCCATCAACCTACTGACCAAATGGCCCCTCAAGTGACCATTTCGACCACTACGGTGCTTGAGTGCAAGCAAGTGACGACCAAGCATCAAAGAATCAAGCCGCGAGTCGTGCCCAGTCGCTGCTCAGTGAGGTCACCAAGGCACTTCCTGGTGGCGGTGAGCGCCGAGAAGGTCAAGAACACATGATGGTGGCTGTGGCCAACGCCATCATGAACCGTCGCCACCTGGTAGTCCAAGCAGGAACTGGAACGGGAAAATCACTGGCATATTTGCTCCCCGCAGCGCTCGCTGAGCGCCCAGTGGTGATCTCAACGGCCACCAAAGCTCTCCAAGATCAACTCTTGGCTCAAGACTTGCCCCTTGTGGCCGAGTCAATTTCAAGAGATCTCACCTACACCGTGCTCAAAGGTCGAACCAATTACGCCTGTTGGTCAAAATTGGTTGATCTTGAACACCAAGGACTCCAAGCAGCCTTTGATGAGGTGGACGATCGCCCAAGTGCACTTTCGCAGGGGAGATTCAAAGACCAAATCGAAAAGATCATGGCCTGGGCGCAACGCAGCTCAAGTGGTGACCGGGCAGATCTCGCTGATGAGCCCGATGAAAAGGTCTGGCAAATGGTGTCAATGACCCCACAAGATTGCCCGGGAGCAGCCAAGTGCGACGAGGCCTATCGCTGTTTCACTGAGACCGCCCGCGCTCGAGCTGCTTCGTCAGACATTGTCGTTGTCAATACTGCGCTGTATGGCTCGCACTTGTCCTCCGG
>CANGPX010000138.1 GCA_947456095.1 Acidimicrobiaceae bacterium | reverse complement strand
TAGCAACTGCCTTCTTGGCTGGAGCCTTCTTGGCAACTGCCTTCTTGGCTGGAGCCTTCTTGGCAACTGCCTTCTTGGCTGGAGCCTTCTTGGCAACTGCCTTCTTGGCAACTGCCTTCTTGGCTGGAGCCTTCTTGGCAACTGCCTTCTTGGCTGGAGCCTTCTTCGCGACGGCCTTCTTTGCAGGGGCCTTCTGTGCGACGGCCTTCTTTGCAGGGGCCTTCTTTACTGCTGCCTTCTTAGGGGCAGCCTTCTTTGCGGCTGTTGCCACTTGCGCACCTCCTTGGGGTGTCGATGCATCGTGCTGCCGTGCGAGTGCGTGTCGCCAAAACTTCGCTTCCACGAATCACACACAACAGATTGTCGGTCGCAACGCAGTTCAAGCGCTGTGGTGTTTCCACCTCAACTCGTGCTCTCACTTCGTTGCCACCCAGCACGATGTCGATGGAGAGTCACACAGCATCACCAGCAACGGTCGACTGAGTACGTTCAAGAACTCGGTCCTCTCGCCATTGTTGATGTTCACGATGCGTTCCTCATCTCAGCACTGGGCTGCTCCTAGTTGAGTCGCGTGAAGGCGCTACGTCAAGCATTTACAAATTGCATCTTGTGATTTGTTCCGTCAACACGTTTTCAACGCGATGAGAGATTGCGCGCGACGCCAGGCGCGCACACTGCACCGTGCCCGTTGCGCGCGAACACCGAGACCTCATGGACGCGCAACTGCGTGGTGGCGGCATCTACTTGGGACGTGTTGGCAACACGTGGACGTACACCGGCCATGGTCGATCAGCGCTCGTGCTTGGACCAACGCGGTCAGGCAAAACCACCTCGCTCATCATCCCGAATCTGCTCGGCCACCCAGGACCTGTCGTGTCAACATCAACCAAGACTGAACTCGTTGACGTGACCTCGCAGTCGCGTGCAGAGCTTGGTGATGTGCAGGTCTTTGATCCAACCGGCATCGCCGAACTACCCAGAAATGTCCAGAGAATTGGCTGGAATCCCGTCACGGGTTGTGACGATTGGGATCGTGCCATGTTGACTGCTGCGGCAATGGTTGAGGCAACTTCAGGTGGAAGAGAACTCGATCACTGGACCGAGCGAGCCGGAGCACTGCTTTCGCCGCTGCTGCATGCAGCAGGTCTCGACGAGGTCCCTCTTCGAAGAGTTGTCGAGTGGATTGATCGGCGTGACCCGCGCGAAGCCATGCAGATTTTGGAGGCAAGCTCTGCGGCATCAGTGCGGGCATCTGCGCTGCTTGATGGAATCTGCATGACCGAAGAACGCGAGCAGTCATCGATTTGGTCGAGCACCTCTGGGGCACTTCGTGCCTATCGCAGTGAGGCAGCACTGTCTTCGGCTGAAGGCATCCAACTTGATCCCGATGCATTCATGAGCGAGTGCAACACCTTGTATCTGTGTGGAGCGAGTCGACAACAGTCACTGCTTGCTCCGCTGTTTGTCGGTGTGTTGACGCAACTTCGCGATACCGCGTATGACCACCATGCACTCGGGCTCGACTCTCCACCAGCACTGTTTGCTTTGGATGAAGTCGCCAACATTGCACCATTTCCTGATTTGCCAAACCTCGTAAGTGAAGGAGGCGGTCAAGGCATTGTCACACTCGCATGCCTCCAGGACTTGAGCCAAGCTCGACGACGGTGGGGTGATCAAGCTCGTGGGTTCTTGTCACTGTTCCCTGTCACCGTGCTGCTTCCCGGCATTGCCGACGGGGACACGTTAAAACTCGTCCGTGATCTGTCGGGAGAAGTCCTTCAACCCCTCCACAGTGCGAGTCGAACCGGGCCATGGTGGAAACACTCAACTGGCGTCAGTGTGTCCGAAACCTGGCGTCCGAGATGGTCAATTGATCAAGTCGCGCAAGGCTCAACTGACAAATCCTTGGTGCTCACACCCTCGAATCAATTACGAGAAGTCACCTTGACGCCAAGTCATCGGGACCAGCCCTGGCTCTCGCTGCGAGGCACCCGAGCACGATTCTCGTCGCGGTCTCGGTGACCTTGCGGCGCAGTGCGTTCAAGTCGCTTTGAGGCATGCAGCCATCGCTCAAGACCTTGAGGCTCGAGGGGGCGGTTCCCTAAGACCCGACGAACTGCATCAGAGGTGATGACATCGGCCTCGCGCAGTTGAACTTCAAATCGTGAACGAGGTGTTTTAACGAACACCTCAATGGCTGCGTTGATCTGTGGTGCTGCTGCGCCATCACTGGCCCACGCCCACGCTTCAACAACTTTTCGCCGGGTGATCCTTCGATCATCGCCAAGCAAAATCGCAGTAAAGCGTGCCTCGTCGAGCCGACGGCGTGGGATGGTCTTGTGCGTTGTTCGCTCCGTGACGTCGTCAAGACAGAGCCCAACCTCGCTGATCTGTCTGCTCCATTTTGCCAGCAGCTCGCCACGGGGTACAGGCAGCTTTTCTCCATCTCGGCCGAACAGCTGTGGTCGCTTCGAGCCAAAGGCAAAATGAAGCTGGCGCGCTTCAGCTTGGCGAGTGGACAATGCCGCTTGGGCGAGGGGTGAAAGTGCAGTGGCAAATCCAAGTTCTCGACATCGAGCGGTGACCAATGCGTCATAGAGCGCGCTGGCCGCATCGAGGTGGGCACGAAAGCCGCGTTGATCAAGCGCTCCAAATCGACCCGACTCAGCTCGACCAAGATTGGCCAGTAACACGTGCGAGTGCAGGTGCGGATCGAGGCTTCGCGACACGCCATGGGTAAAGCGAACGCCACTGAGGGCACCGACTCGCTCCTCATGTTGATGACCCGTTGCTGCAGCGTGTTGTTCGAGGTACCACAGCGCTCCGTCAAGTGCCTCATGATGCGCCGCCACCACCTTCGCTGCATGATCGTCGCTGCCAAGCAGTGCCGCAACGCTGACCGCCTTTGGGGCCACGCAAAGTATCTCGAACGCTGCCACTTCGCGTCGAGGTGAGGCCAAAGGTTGACGTGCAGCTATGGGCTGACCGCGAAGGAGTCGACGAAGCCCGGCTTCATCTATTTGCTCAGTTGGAAAATACGCCCC
>CANGPX010000137.1 GCA_947456095.1 Acidimicrobiaceae bacterium | reverse complement strand
TTGGCTGGCGAATACAGTTTCAGCTTCTCGCTCACTGCTGCGGTGTTCTTTTTGGCTGTGTGTGCGAGTGGGATTTCAACCGGGCGCCACTTGGCGTTGGCTGCGGTGTTGTTGGCGGCGAGTTTGGCCTCACACGTCATTCCTTTCATCATGGCGATGTTTGGACTGCTGCTGCTCGTCACGACTGAGCTTGCTGCTCCAGGACTTGTTCATGATGATGGCCTCGGTCGACCTCGAGGAGTTTTCCCGCAACGACTTCGTCACCGGCAAACGAGACGGCAGAGTTTCACTTGGGCGGTGGCGGTTGTCGTCCTCGGTGTTGGCACGATGGCGTGGTGGTTCGTGCCGTTTGTGCTGGAGCAGCGCTATGCCAATCCAATGGGCTACCTCAACAGTTCTGATTACGCCAGAGCGTTGTTCCCAGGAGGTGACCGCTGGGCGATTGTGGTGGCGCTCATTGGTGGTGCGCTGGCAGTAGTCATGAAGAGTCGCTTTGGCATGTTCATCTTGGCGCTCACGATTGAATCGGCCATGGCCTACCGACTCGATCCGCAAGGGGTGTTGTTCAACGATCGGCTGTTGCCGCTGTACTTCCTCTGCCTCTACTTGAGTGTTGCCTGGACCATTGGCGCCCTGCTCGTCTTGAGCGCTCGAGCCTGGCGTCGCCATGAAGTTGCGGCCTTTGCCAAGAAGCCGTTGGCCAAACGCCGGCCGGCTGATTCAACCAAACAGCGTGGTGCGACGAGTGCTGCTGTTCTTGGCACGTTGCTCATGATCGTCATCGTCATCAACGCCTTCCCTTGGACGCAGGCCAAGGTCAACAAGTACCTTGCCGCCCCCATCAACGCGGTCTTTGGCACCCACTTGGTCGATGACGTTGGTACGAGTTCTGTTGCTGGTTGGGCGACCTACAACTTCTCCGGCATGGAAGCCAGAGGCGAAGCGTGGACTGAGTTCCAAGGCATCATGGCCATGGCCAGAGGAGTTTGCCGGGACTCGGGAAGCGGACGGATGTTCTGGGAATACGAAGCAAATCAAGATCGCTTTGGCACACCCATGGCACTCATGTTGTTGCCGAAGTACACCAACAACTGTATTGACAGCCAAGAAGGCTTGCTGTTTGAGTCCTCAGCTACGACCCCGTATCACTTCCTCAACCAGTCGCTGTTGTCCGTTGGTCCCTCGAGGGCTCAAGTTGGTCTCAACTACCAACCAACAGATGTCCACGAAGGAGCCCTCAAACTCCAGCTCATGGGGGTGAAGTATTACCTCGTGAGCGACCCAAGTCTCGTTGCTCAAGCTGAAGTCGAGCCACTGCTTCGAGAAGTTGCTGCATCTGTTCCGTATGCCCAAACCAATGGAACCTCACTGACCTGGCATGTCTTCGAAGTCGCTGACGTGGCCCTGGTGGCGCCGCTTTCGCAGTTGCCGGTGGTGGTAAGGGATTTGGCCAAAGGCGGCGCAACCTGGAAGACGGCATCAACGAATTGGTATGACAGAGCCACCGTTGCCACGACACCACTTGTTGGCTCAGGACCGCCGAGTTGGCCAAGAGGAGATGCGCTTGGACGGGTCGAAAGACCGTTACGTCCTGGAACGGTTTCGAAGGTCCAACTTGGGCAGAATGCACTTTCTTTTACCGTGAGCAAGAGCCAAGTGGGCAAGCCAGTCATCATTCGGATGTCGTACTTCCCCAATTGGAAAGCACATGGGGCAACTGGCCCCTACCGGGCAACACCCAACTTCATGGTGGTGGTCCCTACCTCAACCTCGGTGCAGCTGTCCTACGGGGCAACCCCAGCGAATTGGCTGGGAACGTTCGTCAGTTTCCTGAGTCTTGCGGCAATTGGCTGTGCGGGGATCGTCGAACGACGTCAGCGCAACAGGTCGAGGACGTACCCCTCAAGTTGATGCAGTGTTTCGGCAATGCTTTGCGTTCCGGTTTCGAGCACGACTTCGGCTGAAGTCGGCGCTTCGTAGGGAGAACTGATACCGGTCATTTCAGCCACCTCACCCCGACGAGCTTTGGCATAGAGCTCTTTTGTGTCACGCGACTCACACACTTCGAGTGAAGCGGCGATGTGGACCTCAATAAAGCCAACTCCGGCAAGGTCGTGACGAGCCCGGACGGCATCTCGAGCCGCTCGAAGCGGCGAGATGAGCGAACTGATGACGATGTGGCCACCAAGACCATTGAGCAGCAGCGCGACTTCGCCAGTTCGTCGCACGGATTCGTTGCGATCGGCTTCACTGAAGCCGAGATCGCTGTTGAGCCCTGTGCGCAAGATGTCGCCGTCCAAGATGATTGGGCTTTTTCCAACGCCACGCAGACGCTCGGCGAGTCCAACGGCGACCGTTGATTTCCCCGCGCCAGAAAGGCCAGTCATCCAAACGGTCAGTCCTTCAGTCACGCTGAAATACTCGCATAGGAGACGAACACGGTTGGCACCGTGACGATCATGGGCGAGGTCCATGAAGAAAACACCGCTGCCCGTGTGGCGATGTCGCCGTTGTGGTGGAGTTCAATGAGTCCACTGCGGGGAAGTGACGTTGCTGGGTCAACGCGCAAACTCGTGAACCCCTTCCAGCCATTGGTTGGGCCATCTCCTTGCCATGGGCCAGAAAGGACTGCTGTTTCTTTGGATGCGGCGGTGGCGAGCAGTGAAGTGAGGGTTGGCGTCTTGGCCAAGAACGGCTGAACCAAGCCAACAGGAGTCAAACTCTTGGAAATCGCGTTAAAGGGCTCGTCGCTGCTTGCGACCAAGATCCACTTGCGTCCAACTGCTTGCAACTTGGTCGGATCGAGACTCAGCAGTCCTGCGACGGCACCCGGGTCGCCAGACACATACAACGCTTTGTCGCGCTTCACGATCCGAACCGTTCCAGAAGCTGGCAGCGTCGTGATGGTGAGGTCGGCCGAGGTGGCTGACGCAATGCCCGAGATGGTTGAGGTTGATCCTGAAACGGTTGAGACGTCTTGCACCGTTACTGCGGGCGCATCAACCACCGCGCGCTGCACTTGGGCCACCTCTTTGTCAACCGAGGACCCGCCGCAGGCGCTGACCCCAAGACCGAGTCCGAGCGTGAGGGCTGCAATCTTCAGTCGATGAAAGGCCATTTCCCAACGCTAGTGCGCACGCCTGATGCGCTTTGTGAATGCGGCTTGTGCCCATTGTGCAAGGTTTCGAGAACTAGGATTCGAGTTGTGTCCAAAACCACTGCAGTGTTCAAGGCGTATGACATTCGCGGAACATACCCTGACCAAATTGATGCAGAACTGATGTACGCCCTTGGCGCAGCAGTGGCGAAGCACTGTCAAGCACCCGAGAT
>CANGPX010000136.1 GCA_947456095.1 Acidimicrobiaceae bacterium | reverse complement strand
ATGGGCGAGCTTGATCTCACGGTCAACGGTGATTGGGTGGTGAAGGGTGGTGAGCAGTGGCCAACCACGCTCCACGAGTTCCAACATTCCGGTGCCGAGACACTGGTTGTCGTGGATGATGTCGAAGTCGCCTCGGCGAGCTTCCAACACATCGACGATGCGCTTGGAATAGGCGTAGGGCTCGCCAAACCCAGCGGCGCACATGATGGCGAATTCAGCCACATCAGGGAACGTTTTCAGTTCGCGACGATGGGGAACGCGAAACGGGTCTGGGTCACGGTACAGGTCAAGGCCGGGAACGGGAGTGAACCCAACACCAGGATCGAGCTCTGGGTAGGGCTGGCCAGCAAAGACTTCAACGCTGTGTCCTAAGTTGACCAGTTCTCGGGTCAAGTGGCGGGTGTAGACCCCTTGACCACCACAGGTGGGATTTCCTCGGTAAATGAGAAAAGCAATACGCAGTCCACCAGCCTTTGGTGGAGCAGGGGCGATGCGTGGAGGGACAACGGTGCCTCTTGACCGCTCGGCAGAGGATTTGAAGTCTTGAACAACACGACGGGGAGATCTAGGCATACAGGGCCTCAGGGTGACTCGACATAGAACCCTATTCTCTCGCGAAAATGAACAGGGCTCGAACCACGAGGGTGATTACCGGTTCCCGGCAAGTCCAGGGTCGATGGCACCTTCTTCAACACTCGTCACTCGATCGTCATGGCGAAGCAGCGCAACTGAGGAAAACAGGGCTGCAAGTGCCCCGGTCAGAATCGCTACTCGAGGGTTGGTGTGGTCAGCAATTTGCCCAATGAGGGGCATGCCAAGGGGGGCTGTGCCAAGAAAGGCAATGGCGTAGAGCGCCATAACCCGGCCACGCATCTGGGGTTCTGAGTGAAGCTGCAAGGTGCCATTTGCCGTTGCCACGTAGTTGATTGAGGTGTAGCCAACAACCACAATCGCCGCTCCCGCGAGCAGCGGTGTTGGCATGAGGGCCATCATCACCATTGAAGCGCCAAAGCCAATACCAAGAACGGCCAAGCGGTGCTGTGAGGGCTTGCCATGATGAGCGGCGTGCATTCCTCCGGCCACAGCTCCAACTCCTTGGGCAATCATAAAGATGGCAACAAGCGTTGGTCCCCCATGAAAGGTGATCTTGCCCAAGGCCAAGACGGTGACGGTGAAGTTGAAGGCCAACAGCCCAACGACAAACATGGCAAGCAGCGGTCCACGAAGTCGTGGCTTTCTCCAGGCGTAGCGAAGACCATCGCGCACTTGTCCCTTGGCTGGTGTCACCGGAGTTGTTGGTTTGAGCGCTTTGGCGTCCATCACCAGCAACGCCACCATCACCGCACCATAGGAACCGGCATTTAAGAGAAAGCAGCCACCAAGGCCAATCGTCGACACCGCAACAGCACCAATGGCCGGCCCAGCAATACGAGCCAAGTTCATGATGACGGTATTCAAGCTGACGGCGTTCGACAACAACTCCGGTCCGACCATTTCGGACACAAAGGTCTGCCGAGCGGGATTGTCGAAGAGATTGACAATGCCGGTGCCGAGCGAGATGAGATACACCCAAGAAATGGCGACATGCTCCGTCACGGTCAACAGCCCGAGAAGCAACGCCAAGGTAAGCGCTGCCATTTGGGTGCTGTAGAGGATGGGGCGCTTTCTCGACCGGTCAACGACGAGTCCCGCCCACGAACCGGCAACCAGCATGGGGATGAACTGAATACCAACGACGGTCCCGGCCGTTGCCAGACTCCCCGTCAACTTGAGGACCAAAAGTCCCAAGGCAAACGATTGCAGCCAAGTTCCTGAAACCGAGATCAACTGCCCAATGAAGTAGATCCGAAAGTTTGGAACCGACAGGGCGAGAAACGTTCGCCTCAGACCTTTTGGCGCAACTGCCTCGCTCACTGCTTGGGGACGTAGCCCCCGGCGCCCATGGCCGCACTCGACTCAAAGTCAAGATCTTCATCAACTGAGCCAACAACATCAGTGATCCATGACAGACGGCCCTTCAAGATTCGCTCGACACCACCTTGCAGCGTTGACGACGAAACGGCACATGATGAACATGCACCTTGAAGTTGGACTTCGACCACTCCAGTTTGAACGTCTGCACTCAACAGCACGAGGTCGCCACCGTCAGCTTGAACGCTTGGCCGCATGAGTTCAATCAGCGCCAAGAGTTGGGCCAAGCGCTCACTGCGTTCCTCGTCGGTGAGCGGAACATCGGTGCGCTCGTCAGTGGTCATCTTGGTCTCCTCAAACATCTCCTCTCTATTCTGCCGTGATTGTGGGGTTCCCCGTGCGCTGCGGCATTGCGCGCTTGTCAACACCTGCGAAGATGAAGAGGTGGATGGGCAGCGGCACTCCCCGATGAGCAGTGTTGAACTTCACCCTGGGCGCCTCTCTCGAGCGCAGCGCCGAGTTGGTGGGGGCATTGCCGCAGACGTCTTCAGCGAAGACGGTCTGTTCCGCTTGCTCTTCCCAAATGCCGCACTCCGCCGACACGGCGTTGACCGACTGCATCGGGGCCTGCTTGAGGCCATCCCTTCAACCACCACGATTTCTCGGGCAGTTGAGGAGAAGGCACTTGTTGGTTGTTCTCTGTGGGTTCCGCCGGGGTGTTGGCCCTATCCCTCACGCTTCTACCGAAAAAGCGCTCGCCAAACCCGCAAACTCATAGCCACGTCCGGCCTTGACGCAGATGCAGCCGAGCCGTTCTTGAGCGAAGTAGCGAGTGCTCACCGGCAAGAGCCACATTGGTATCTGCAGCTGTTGATGGTGGCGAAAGCCCACCAGGGCCGTGGCCTTGGTATGCAACTCTTGGCCCCAGGACTTGCAGCAGCTGACCGAGAAGGAGTTCTCTGTGTTGTTGAGACCCAAGCGGAGCGAAATCTCGCCTTCTACGGTCGCTTTGGTTTTGCCGTGACCGCAACCACCACTGACCCAACGGGCACCGCGACCATGTGGACCATGGTCCGACAGCCACGGTGAGGCACATTTGCTCAGTAGGGTAAAGCCATGGAACCAGTGCAAAGCCTTACCCTTGACCAAATCGATCTCAACGACATGGCCTTTTGGATGCAGCCTTATGAAGATCGCGAAGGCGCGTTCTTGACGCTGCGCAATGAGCGACCCATTGCGTATTTTCCTGAACTGGTGATTGAAGATTCACCAATCCCCATGCCTGCTGGCAATGGCTACTACGCCATCACTCGCCATGCAGATGTCTCGGAAATCAGTCGGAAGCCTGAATTGTTCTGTTCTTCCAAGGGCGCAACCTCAGTGCTCGACTTGCCTGAAGAGATGGTCGAGTACTTCTCCGGCATGAT
>CANGPX010000135.1 GCA_947456095.1 Acidimicrobiaceae bacterium | reverse complement strand
TCTTCAATTGGCAGATCAAGTGCCGTAGTTGGCACATTGTGGTCAGCCGTTGCAATGGTGAGGTCAGGGCGACGAACCGTGCGGCCAGCCAAGCGGAGACCATCAAAGGCTTGTGGACTCGTGACTTCGTGGACGAGGTGCAGGTCAATGTAGAGAAGGTCGGGTTCGCCGTCGGCCTTGTGGACAACATGCTGGTCCCAGACCTTTTCGGCCATCGTGCGCCGGCTCATGCTCGCACGTCCACGATGTGGATTGCGAGTTCGCCGCCGGGTGCGGTGTAGGTCACGTCGGTGCCTTTCGTTTTGCCTGCAACTGCCAAGCCCATGGGACTTGTTGGTGACAGGACCTGGAGATCTCCAATGCGCTCTTCAATTGAGCCGTAGAAGTATTCGGTTACATCGTCTTCATCGTCACCGTGGTAGCGGATGGCAACAATGACGCCTTCGGTGATGGTGCCATCACTTGGGACCTCTGACTCAACAATGATGGCGTCTTTCAAGAGTTGTTGGAGCTGGCGAACACGCGCTTCCATCTTGCCTTGGGTGTCTTTAGCGGCGTGGTAGTCGCCATTTTCCTTCAAGTCGCCAAGCGCTCGAGCGGCTTCAATAGCGTTGGCGATGTCAATACGACCCCTGGTCGTGAGGTCTGCCAACTCCTCGTGGAGGCGGTCATAGGTTGCTTTTGTGAGTTTCTGCGGTTCGTCGGCCATGGTGCTCCTTCGGCTCCGGCGGTAGTCCATTGTACGTTGTTGCCCACTGGCAAACTTTCGAAGCGAGGTTCTTTGACAGACACCGCCTTTCGCTGGGAGACTAGTGAGGTGAAGCGAACCGTGAAGGTACGAATTTTGAACTAGGCGCGCAATTGTTCCGCGCCGTTCTGCCGCCCCTTGGGGCGGCGTTGTTGTTTATCCGAGAAGGCAAGGCGCCTTTCGTGAAAGAGAAGTGAGACATGGCAAGTTCTCGAATTGCAGTGATTGGCGGAGACGGCATTGGCCCAGAAGTCTGTGACTCAGCCTTGGAAGTCATTGCTGCAGCTGGGGTAGAGCTCGACACGACCTCGTTTGACCTCGGCGCTGCCCGTTATCTTCGTGACGGTGAAGTGTTGTCCGATGCGACCTTGGCCGAACTTCGCAGTTTTGACGCCATTTTGCTTGGAGCAATTGGGCCAGCAATCGGCGACACCAGGATTCCCGGCGGCACCCTTGAGCGTGGATTGCTGCTGAAATTGCGCTTCGACCTTGACTTATTTATCAATCACCGTCCTTTTCATGGTCAGCCTGGATCGATCGCGGAAGGTTGTGACTTCATTGTCGTTCGCGAGAACACTGAAGGCTCTTACGCCGGAGAAGGTGGTGTGCTTCGTCACGACACCCCTCACGAGATCGCGACCCAAGGAAGCGTGAACACCCGTTTTGGCGTTGAGCGCTGTGTTCGCTATGCCTTCGAACTTGCCAACTCGCGTGACCGCAAGCATTTGACGCTTGTCCACAAAACCAATGTGCTGACCTATTCGGGAAGCCTGTGGCAGCGCACCGTTCATGAGGTTGCGACCGAATTTGAAGAAGTCGAAGTTGATTACAACCACGTAGATGCCGCTTGCATCTACATGGTCGAGCGTCCAAGCCGCTACGACGTCATCGTCACGGACAATCTCTTTGGTGACATTTTGACTGACCTTGCTGGTGCGGTTGCTGGCGGCGTTGGCTATGCCTCATCAGCCAACTTGAACCCGGCACGCACGGGACCGTCGATGTTTGAGCCCGTCCATGGTGCGGCGCACGACATTGAAGGCAAGGGCATTGCCAACCCAACGGCCACGATTTCTTCGGCCGTACTCATGTTGGAATTCCTTGGACACACTGCAGCTGCTGCCAAGATTGGACAAGCTGTTGCCGCTGATTCATCTGAACACGCAGGAACCCCCCGGACGACTGTTGAAGTCACTCGGGCCATCATTGAGAGGCTGGTCTAGCAATGCCGTTAACCCCAACAAGCAAAATTTGGATGGATGGAAAGCTCGTTGATTGGGCTGATGCCAACGTTCACGTGCTGACCCACACGCTCCACTACGGAACTGGTGCTTTCGAGGGCATTCGCGCCTATAAGACCGATCGTGGACCGGCGATTTTCCGCCTGCGTGAGCACATTGTGCGTCTGTTCAACTCATCGAAGATCTTCATGATTGATATCCCCTTCACTGTTGATGAGTTGGTGGAAGCAACAAAAGAAATCGTCCGAGTCAATGACATGGGAGATGGCTGCTACATCCGTCCTCTCGTCTACCTTGGTTATGGAGAAATGGGCCTCAACCCGCTCCCTTGCCCCGTCAACGTCGCCATTGCCTGTTGGCCATGGGGTTCGTATCTCGGTGACGAAGGTTTAGAGAACGGCATCTCGCTCAAAGTTTCCTCGTGGGTGCGTCATGACCCCAATTCCATGCCCACCGCGGCCAAAGGCGTTGGAATGTATGTGAACTCTTCGCTGGCCAAGGTCGAGGCGCTCAAATCTGGCTACGACGAAGCCGTGCTCTTAGCCGGCGACGGCCAGGTCTCTGAGTGCACCGGAGAGAACCTCTTCGTCATTCGTGGTGGCGTGATTTACACCCCGCATGCTTCAGATGCCGGGGCCTTGGAAGGGATCACCCAGAACTCGGTGATGACCATTGCTGCCGATCTTGGCTATGAGGTTCGTGAAGGCACCATTCTTCGCACCGACCTCTACTTGGCTGACGAAGCGTTCTTGACCGGAACTGCTGCTGAAGTGGTGCCGGTTCGCGCCGTTGATGACCGCATTGTCGGGAGTGGTGCCCGTGGTCCAATGACGACTGAGATTCAGCGGACCTACTTCGCAGCGGTCCGTGGTGAGTTGCCGCAGTACGAGCACTGGCTCGACCGTGTCGACAGCTAAGCCCGGAGTCATCCACTCGCACGGTGGCCATGTCCATGGTCACGACGCGCACGGGTTTGACCTGCCGCCGCTGCCGGACAGCATTGAAATCTTTGACACCACCTTGCGCGATGGCTCACAACAAGAGGGTATTTCGCTGTCAGTCGAAGACAAAGTTCGTGTTGCCGAGCAACTCGATCACTTGGGCGTGACCTTCATTGAAGGTGGCTGGCCAGGGGCCAATCCCAAAGACTCAGAGTTCTTTGCCCGAGCACACCGTGAACTGGTGTTGTCGACCTCAACCCTTGTTGCCTTTGGCTCTACTCGGAGGCCTGGGACAACTGCTGAGGCTGATGAAGGCCTCCGCACCCTTGTTGAGGCGAATACGCCAGTCGTGTGCATTGTGGCAAAAGCTTGGGATCGCCACGTTGAAGATGCGCTGCGCACCTCGCTTGATGAAGCAGTGGCGATGGT
>CANGPX010000134.1 GCA_947456095.1 Acidimicrobiaceae bacterium | reverse complement strand
CAATGAGGGTTCCCATGCGATGAGCGAATCGAGGATTGGCAAGGCGCTCTGGTGAGACCAGCAGGACATCGATTTCGTCACGTTCGATTTTTTCCATGAGCTCGTCCCAGTCATCGACATTGGTCGAGTTGATGGTTGCTGCCCGAAGCCCGGCCCTTTCAGCTGCACTCACCTGATCGCGCATGAGTGCAAGCAGCGGTGAGACAACCAGTGTTGGCCCATGTCCAAGGGACCTGAGTGCTGAAGTTGCTGCCCAGTAGACGAGCGACTTTCCCCAGCCGGTTGCTTGCACAACGAGCACCCGCGCACCGTCAGCGACGAGCGCGCTCACTGCGGCCAGTTGATCTTGTCTTGGGGTGGCATCAGGTCCAGCAATGGCCGCAACCACCCGTTCGGTGTGGGTCTTCGCAACAACGATCAGTTGCTCGTGGCTGAGGGAATTTTGGTCACCATTCATGTTCATTGCCAGTTCCTTTCAACACTTCACCTTGGTGCAACAAGAGCAGACAATTTTACTTTCCGGGTGTCACATCAAACCCGAATTTGCGACACCTTCGCGCACCCCCAGGTGAAATTTCACCGCGAAAGTCCTGCTGAAGGAGCAAATCTGACCATTCATCTGAAGCGTCAAAACTCCCATGTTGTATGCTGATTTCACCATCAAGAGCAGACGAGGGCCGTGGCCCGTTGACTCTGCCGCAACCGACCGAAAGGCACGGTGCGAATGCCACGCGATGGAGGAACCATGGAAGTAATCGCTGTCCGAGGAGCCACTTCTTTCGACGGACCATCCAAACTTCTGCAGTCGTCGGATTGGTCTCCCTGCGAAAAGACACGGCAAAGTTCGCGCGTTGTTCTCTCGTGCAACATCAGCCAAAAGAGCAAGAAGCAGATCTCTCTCTTCGCGGTTGACGATGTGGGTGATTGCGTTGGCGACAACTCGCTTCCTGGGTTCTTCGAAAAAGAACTCGACCCTGAAGAGACCATTCGGGAGTTCGAGTTCTACCAGAACTCAATTGTTGGCCAGCAAAAGAGGAATCAACGATGAGCGTTTTCAACGTCGTGAATCTCTTGCTCAGTCAAGCCCGTCAAACCCACGCCTTCAACGAGGAGTCGTTCTAATGCAACCAGTGCCACCATCAACCTATTGCGAGCACTTTTTCAGCAAGCAAGTGCCAAGAACAACAAAACCACAACTCCGGCACCCCAAGCAAGCAGAGGTGTATCTGCGAGAGCAAAGACCTTGGGCACCGTACGGGTTCGAGACTGAGTTCTGCAACCAATGTCAAAGATGCGGGATGCCGTATTCCCAATACAACAAAGAAAATCCTTGGCCGGAGTGGCCACCAAAAAAGGAAACGCGCTGGTGGCAACGTCGACCGACGTGGAGGGGTAAATGATCTCGAACTTTGAAGCAACGTTGCCTTCACCGCCAACCAACACCTTGTCTCAATCAAAGACAAAGGCTGCCGTTGTGAGCACCCAACATCGGAGCGATCTGTCATGAGTCCTTCACCGAGAAGTTACGAATACCCCTTAGCGAAACTCAAAAAAATCCAAGCGGCCCATGAAGTCGCAAACCGGATAACCAAACAAATTGGAGACCACCACATGACTCGGAAAACAACTTCAACAACAAGTCGGCCGGCAGAAAAATGCAAGCATCTCTACAGCGTCGTTGTGGCTCGAACGTTTGAAGAACGAGGTTCGGCACCGCTCTATAACGGTAGGTCGAAGGTGACGCTTCGAGGCTCTCAGTACGGTTGGAAGACCGTGTGCTTCAAATACTGCCCCTATTGTCGACTTGACCTCACCAAGCCCCTGCCAAGAGAGAAAAGTTGGCTTCTTGAAAGGAAGGAGTCGTGGTTCACTACACGGCTGGGGAAGGCCTACAGAAAGAAATTTCCGGAGAAAGTGATCGACCCCTATGACCTCCACGATCTGCTCTAGGAGGACGTGCTAACACTTTCGTGTGACTGAACCAAAGATTGTACTTTTCTATTGCTTCACTCCTCTGGCTGATCCAGAGGCGATTCGACTGTGGCAACTGACCCTTTGCCAGAGTCTGGATCTCCGGGGACGGATCATTCTCTCGCCACATGGCATCAACGCCACTGTTGGAGGAGATCTCAAGGCCGTGAAGCGTTACCTCAGCGCGACGAAGTCGTACCTTCCCTTCAAACAGATCGATGTGAAGTGGTCGGTTGGGAACGGCGATGACTTCCCCCGGCTCTCGGTCAAGGTCAGACCAGAGCTCGTGGCCTTTGGTGCTCCACAAGAGGTCGTTGTCAATGCAGAGGGAGTTGTTGGCGGTGGCGTGCATCTCAGTCCCGAGGCGCTTCATGAACTGATTGAGGCCCGTGGTGAAGAGGTCGTGTTCTTTGATGGCCGCAATGCCTTCGAGGCAGACGTTGGCAAATTCAAAGGGGCAATCGTTCCCGACATCAAGACGTCCCATGACTTCGTGGCGGAAATCGAAAGTGGTAAGTACGACGAGCTCAAAGACAAACCGGTCGTCACCTACTGCACGGGAGGTATTCGCTGCGAGGTGTTGAGTGCTGTCATGAAACGGCGCGGCTTCAATGAGGTCTATCAACTGAGTGGTGGAATCATCCGTTACGGCGAAGCCTTTGGCGACAGCGGGCTGTGGGAAGGCTCACTGGTCGTCTTTGATGAGCGAATGGTGCAAACCTTCTCCGAGCATCCAAAGATCATCAGTCACTGTGAATCGTGTTCGTCGCCAACCACGAATTATGTGAACTGTGGGAATCTTGCCTGCCGCGCACTGTTACTGCTGTGCGGAGCGTGCGTTGAGGCCGGTGCCGGCGAAGGCTGCTCGCCAAGTCACGCTGGACGCAGGTAGCGCAAACCCTCACAGGATTCCTTTGTCGCCTCGCATGGAGAGCAAATAACTCGCCTCGCATTCGGCCAAGGCTGATGCGAAGGCAATCCCTAACGGGCAGATGACAGAGCAAGTTCAAGGCTGCATTGCACTATGCGACGTTCCTGTCCGTCGAAGTCGAATTCTGGGTTTCATTTCGATCGGAGTTTTGCCACAGAAACAAGACGCGCAAATGCAACATTGAATTTCATTTAGATGTAACTTTGACTTGCAAGGTTGAGCAGAGCTTCTACTCGGCAAGGTCAAGGAGTTATGGACAAATGAAAAGACAAACACGGCGATTTGCCACTAGTTCAGTTCTCTCAATCTCTTTGGCATTTGCCTTCACTGGTGGTTTTTCTGAAGCCTCCCCCGCTCATCACCCCCATGCAACGAAGTGTGCTCCTTCAAAACCAAGCACTTGCACGGTGCCTGAACTCGCCAAACGCCTCAAATTTCGAATCGGCACCACCGTGTCAAATGCAAGGCT
>CANGPX010000133.1 GCA_947456095.1 Acidimicrobiaceae bacterium | reverse complement strand
GACGTGGTCGATGTTGGCTCGCCCTTCAACTACGGCGAACAAGCCATGTTGTATGTGGCCAAACACCTACCGAGTCGCAATGACCCAGCGGCTGAGCCGGCAATCATTGAAGAACTCGTGACCCTCATCAATGCCGCTGGTGGACGAACACTCGCGCTGTTTACCTCCAAGCGCTTCACTGAGATCGCAGCAGCAGCTGTTCGCCAAGCCGTGAACGTGCCAATCCTCGTGCAAGGCGAAGCACCGAAGAATCGGCTGCTTGAGCAGTTCCGAGACGACCATGCCACCTGCCTGTTTGCCACCATGGGCTTTTGGCAAGGGGTGGACTTGCCTGGCGATACCTTGCGGCTCGTGACCATTGACCGCTTGCCGTTCAACCGGCCAGATGACCCACTGCTCAATGCTCGCCGCGACCGGGCTGGAGACAATGCCTTTATGAGCGTTGACGTTCCCCGGGCTGCAGCACTCTTGGCCCAAGGGGCTGGTCGACTGATTCGCAGTGCAACGGATAAAGGTGTCGTTGCCGTGTTTGACAGTCGCTTGGCAACGGCGCAGTATCGCCATCAACTCTTGGCTGAGTTCCCGCCAATGCATCGCACCATTACGACGAGCGAAGTGGTCGAGTTCTTGGAAAGCTTGTCGGACTAATACCCGAGACGATCGAGGGCATCGTCTCGACGCTGCCAGTGCTTTTCCACTTTGACGAACAGCTCTAAGAACATCTCGGCGGCGAAGGCTTCACGAACGGCAACGCCAACATCGTGGAGCACTGCCCCACCTTTGCCAATGACAATGCCTTTTTGTGAGTCTCGCTCGACCAAAATCTCGACCTTGACCCGTGGCCATTCCCATTCAGAGACCCGACAAGCAATCGAGTGCGGCAACTCATCGTGGGTGCGATGGAGCAACTGCTCTCTGACCAGTTCAGCCAACTGCACGGCTTCTGGCGAATCAGTCGTCACATCTGTTGGGTAATACGCAGGCCCTTCAGGAAGCGACGAAATGATGTGGTCGACGAGGACCTTTGCTCCTTTGCCGGTCTTGGCCGACACGGGAAAATAATCAACGTTGACCTTGGTGAAGGACTTGGCGGCAAGGATCTCATCAACCACACTCGACACGGCCAAGAGCCGCTCAGCCACTTGTTCGTAGCCAGATTTATCAACCTTGTTGACGACAACTTTGAGCGCGGCTTTGCTGCGGTTGCCAACGGCGTTTATTGCCCGCTCAAGCACCATCTTGTCGCCGGGCCCAATGGCACTGCCAGCTTCAACCATGGCAACAACCACGTCCACGTCTGACAATGCATCAAGGGCTGATTCGTTGAGACGAGCACCGAGCGTTGTCTTTGGCTTGTGCAGCCCTGGGGTGTCAACAAAGATCACTTGTGCATTTTCGGTTGAGAAGATGCCACGCACTTGGAACCGTGTGGTGTTGGGTTTTGACGACACAATCGAAACCTTGTCACCGACCATTTGATTGACGAGGGTCGACTTGCCAACATTGGGTCGCCCAACAATCGTGCAGAATCCGCTGCGAAAGGTCTTTGCCTCATCTCCTTCGTCACCGAAGAGGTCATCTCGAACATAGGGATTGCCATCTCGGTCATAGAGCACCGCTCCGAGGGTTAAGCCGTCTTCGTTTTCTTCATCGTCTTCTTGTTCGTCATCGTCATCGTCATCGTCATCGTCAAGCTCAGCCAGCATTGCGTCGATCTCTTCAACTGCTACGACCGCTACTGCTTCATCAATCCCGTCGATTTCAGCTCTCTCGTCGGATTCATCAATCTCATCGGTTTCATCAATTGCATCGATTTCACCAGTGTCCGCTGCACCCTTGAGGTCTTCTCGGTCAAGGTCTTGTTCGCCCGCAATTGGTGCTTGGTCAGTCACGGTTGTCTTCTTCCAACGCATCAATGCGGACGAGGTCGATCCTTCGCCCCTTCACTCGTTCAACGGTCAAGCGATAGCCGTGGACTTCCACAGATTCGCCAACCTTTGGCACTCGGCCAGCAACGTCTAATAACAACCCAGCAACGGTGTCCCAGGAACCTTCAGGGAAATTCGTTCCAAGAAGTTCGTCCAAGTCTTCCAAGTTGAGGCGGCCAGCAACCCGCACTACTCCATCATCGCCACGATTGAAATGAACCTCGGCTTCTTCATCGAATTCATCAGTGATCTCACCAATCAACTCTTCAATCAAGTCTTCCAAGGTCACCAGCCCAGCGGTGCCACCAAATTCATCAACGACCAAGGCCAAGTGGAATCGCTCTGCCTGCATTTCCCGCATGGTCTGAGAGAGCTTCTTCGTTTCAGGCAAGAACCTCGCCGGGCGAGTGTGCGCATCGACCCGGTCTGTTCCGTGACCTAGATGCTCTGCTCGCATCAGGTCCTTGGTGATGGCAACGCCAACGACATCATCAACCGATTCCCGACAAACCGGCATCCGAGAGAAACCAGCAGCAAGTGCTTCTCGAAGTGCGTCGGTCACGCTCAACTCAGCATCAAGGGTCACCATGTCAGGCCGTGGCACCATGACTTCTCGAACGACCGTGTCACCAAACTCAATGAGCAGGCCAATGTAGTCACGTTCAACTTCTTCAATGACGTTGTCGTCTGCCGCCACGTCAGCCATCGCTAAGAGTTCTGACTCGGTAACGAGTGCACCTTTTGAGCCATCTTCGCGGTGGCCAATCAAGATGTTGGCGAGACCAATCAAGACCATTGAAATCCATCGCACCGGAGGGAAGGCAATCACTGCTTTCACAAAAGGCGCCATGAGCAGCGCCGAGCGCTCAGGGTGATGCACCGCCCAGTTCTTTGGCACGGCTTCAAAGACGACGAAGATCACCACGACTTCGAACACCGTTGCCGCGGCAATGCCCCAAGCACCAAAGAAGCGCTCAGCCAAGACGCCAATGAGTGTTGCCGAGATGAGTTGACAGACCAAAATACAAAGCAGCACCGGATTTAAGAATCGCTGTGGATGCTCAACGAGTTCAACTAAGTCATGTGCGCCATGGCGATCATCATCAGCCAAGGACTTGGCCTTGGCTTTGCTCATGCGCACCAGTGCCGTCTCAGCCATGGCAAGAAGGCCCGAGGCAACCAGCAAAAAAATGATCGCTATCGAAAGCGCAGCATCTGTTCCATGCAGGGAAGCGGTCACAACCTTGGTCCTCCCCAAGCTGCATGGAAGTGCTCGGCCAAGAGCTTGCGCTCTAGCGCTTCCATGACTTCGGCTTCTTCATCATCTTCGTGATCGTGGCCTAACAGGTGCAAGATGCCGTGCACGAGCAACAGGGCTGTTTCATCGTCATCGCTCGTGTTGTGCAAGATGGCATTGGTGGCTGCGATCGTCGGGCAAATCACCACGTCGCCAAGCAAGGTGATGGGAGCAGCCAACGGGACTGATCCTGGACCACTTCCCCCCTGGTCTG
>CANGPX010000132.1 GCA_947456095.1 Acidimicrobiaceae bacterium | reverse complement strand
TTCCGAAGACCGGGACGCACCCCTCTTGTCCCTGTGACATCGGCCTTCTAGGTTGAGCAATCCTGCCTTGCAACGTTGACGCACCACACAACCCACCAACCAGAACCCACCAACCAGAACCCACCAACCAGAACTCAAGGACTCTGACATGCACACCATTGCTTCCATCTTTCAATTTGCCGTCTCGTTAGGCCTCTCCTATGCCATTGCGTTTGGGATCTTCCGTGGCACGATCAAGCTGGCAAAGCGCCTCTTTGGTGGACGCCTGCGCCACTTTGACCGCGTCTACGTGCGCGGGTATGGCCGGGTTGACTCCGGCTTGGAAGACCTTGTGCGTTGGTTGACTCTTCGGGGCGTTGAGGTTGTTGACCACAGTGGCTGCGGCCCAAGGGGTCGAGCAATCCGGGTGAACGGTCACCGGCGTCGCCCACCAACGCGGGGCTTTGTCTTCATGTCTGGCCCACGTGACGTTCTTGTTGGGCTGCTTGATGAGTTGGCCTATCTCGCTTCGTTTACCGATGAGGTGTTAGCCAGCAATCTTCGTGAGACCCAAGTCTTTGACGATGGCCCAGGTTGGAATGACGATGCTTGTTCCACCTTCTCGGCTGTCTATCTGTCGAGCCAAGAGCGCCGATCTGGGCGTCTTTGCTATTCACTTGAGCTCCGTTTTGGATCCTCTGATCTTCTTCGCCTCAACTCGATGCTTCGCCGAGAAGTTGCACTTCACACCGAGTCAATGGTGCGAGCTCGGTGAACACCTTGTGCGCCGTTGCCAAGGGCTCGGCGTCAACAACGCAAGGTTCGCTTCGTGGTCATGAGCAACCAATTGCCCTGATGAACAAGATTGACGAGGAGCAAACGATGACCACTCGAGGGCCCAGTCAATTCGAACAATGGAAGTCGAACGCCCGGCAAACGTCGTGGCTCGACTTCACCATCACCGGACCATCAACACGGGTGAACATGTCGACGCTGCAACCCATGACAGGGGTGAGTTAGATGACGTTTTTCCTCGGCGTGGGCACTTCCGTGGTCCTCATCGTGTTTGGAATGCTCATTGGTTGGCAAAGCAGGAACCCATCAACACCTTGACAGCAAACCTTGGACGCGTGAGCGGAGCACTCCATGAGCCAAAGCACAAGGCATCCAACCAAGAAGGTGGCTGGATTGGACCTCGCAGGCGAAGAACGGCTGAGTGCCTGAAGATCGTCGACAAAACGTCAGCTGGTCTCGTAAAGCCGAGTTCCTTCACGGTGAGGAGTGAAACCCTTGACCGACGAGATGCCGTGGAACTCCTCGGAACCTTGAGCAATGAAGATCAACAGCGCCTTGATCATCTGCTCGAGGAGTAAGCGAAGAACAAAGGCTGATGGCAGCGAGTTCAGCGGCCTCGTTCGAGGTGCCTCGTCGCCGCTTGTGGGAAACCTCATGGCTCAACGACTGAGATCTCCTCAAATGCCGAGACTGTTGCCGAGCAGCCAGTAGATGACTTCATAGGTCAGGCAGATGAGGACTGCTCCGGTGAAGAAGGTCAGCCAGCGCACCTCTTTGAGCAGCCTCGATCGCTGGAACGGTTGTTCAACGAAGGTATACGACAACGAGGCGAGCACGACCGAGAGCGCCACGATGCCGATATTGCTCAAGCCAGACAAGAAATAGTGATGGTTTTGTTGCTCGGCGAGCAAGAGGATGGGAAAGTGCACGAGGTAGAGCGAGAAGGAAATCGCACCAAGCCATTGCACGAAGCTGGCATTGATCAAGCGACCAAAGCCCTCACGTTCGCGAAGTGTTCCACCAACGATGATGAGGCCGGTAGCGACAACGGGGATTGCTGCTCGCCAACCGGGCCAGAACATCGCTGTAGTGCCTTGTTCGTAGACCCAGGTCACCATTCCAAGGATGATGCAACCAATCACACTCAACAAGAGTCCAAGTCTTGGTGCGTGACGTCGAAGCAGGGGGGTGACCACGGCCAACAAGGCGCCAACGCAAAGTTCCCAAGCTCTGGTCAAGGTTGAGACATAGGCCCAGATCTGGTTCTGATTTGTCTCCTTGATTGACCAGAGAAACGAATACACGATGATGAGGAGGAGTCCAGCCACTAAACCGACTCGCTGAAATCGCCTTGGTGCAAGAGTCATGATTGCCATGAACAGCAGCGGCCACACCACATAGAACTGCTCTTCGACCGAGAGCGACCAGTAGTGCTTGATTGGTGAAGCAAGGTACGGATGCCCGAAATTGGCCGCGTCCACGATGGCAAAGTGAATATTGGCGAGAAATGCTGCGACCCACTTGGCGTCTCCGGCCACTCGATCACCGACGAAGACGGTCGACCAGTGGTAGGTGGCCAAGAGAATGATGATCATGGTGATCGTTGTCGCTGGCACAATGCGACGAATTCGACGGGCATAGAAGTCGAGGAGCGAGGTGCGCTGCGTTCGTGCTCGCTCTTGCAGGAGCACGCCAGTGATGACGAATCCTGAGATGACAAAGAAGACGTCAACCCCAATGAACCCTCCCTGCGCACTCGTGAGGTGCGTATGGAAGATCACGACGAGCAGTACGGCAACGGCTCGAAGCGCTTGGATGTCTGGTCGCCACGTCAGTTCATACTCTTGCAACTGCAACTCGCCCACGGCGGAAAACCTAGACGAATACTTGGCAGAATTCCGATTCTTCGCGAATGGGCGGTATTTTCCATCACTGAACTGAGCACGGGGGTTCGGCGACTGGTAGTGCGATGGACCGTCATAAAGTGCCGCCTCGAGCGGCCCTGCACCCATGACGTAGTCCAGTCCTGGAAGGTGCAGCTTCGCCTCGATGCCGACGAGGTCGCCAAAGCCTGCCCACCTGCAGTAGAAGCACTCGTATGGTGTCGCCGTGGCTGACCGGAGGAACATGACGAGCGCCAATCGGACCGACTGAGGACATGACCTGATCCCCAAAAAGTGGTCAAAGTGACCTAGTTAACGGGGATCAGCCCATAGAGAGCGGGCGACGGGAATCGGGCTCTTCGGATTTCCCGGGGGTTGGGTCCACCAGATGGTGAGCTCGTAATGGCAATTTCTCTGAATGCCTCAGATCCGAAAGTTCCCTTCGCTCCTCGACACTGACCCGGTCAAGGTTCTCGAGTTACTCGTTGGCCTCGAGAGTGTCTCTGTCCTTGGCGCAATGCGTCGTGCAGATGACTCGATTGAACTCCACATCCAAACAAACGCTTCGGTTGGGGGCTGTCGAGGTTGCGGAACCTTTGCGAAGTTGAAGGGCTGGCGGATCGTCAACTTCGTTGATCTGCCGAGTTTCGGTTCCCCAGTGAGGCTCAGCTGGCACAAGCGTCGTTGGCGTTGTGCAGAAGCGACCTGCCCAGTTGGGTCATGGACCGAAGAGGACTCCAGAATCGCTGCACCGAGGTGCAAGATGACTGACCGGGCTGGGCGCTATGTGACGAGGGCCGTTGGTCAGGCTGGTCGCAG
>CANGPX010000131.1 GCA_947456095.1 Acidimicrobiaceae bacterium | reverse complement strand
GAAGGCCACAGACCTGGCAGTCCCGTGGGGCAAATCCGTTCTTCGTTCTCGCCACCCGAGCCCGTTTGGTCACCCCTGCCTTTTACCGGGAAAACCAAACAGTGATGCACGAGAAGAGATGTTCTGCGGTCCAAGAACTGCCAAAGCTCACAGAGAAAGACCAAAGAGCTGACAGATCACCCCAGCAAGTGCTCCAAAAGCAAAGCAGGAGACCACTCCACGCCTCGCCACCATGAGCCACAGAACTGCTCCACACAGCACGGGAATTTGCCAGAGGTGGCTGAGGCCGAGGGCAAGGGGAACAACGGCTCCAGCAATCGCTCCAATGACAGTCGGGCCTGCACCAGTCAGGAACGCACCAACGGTTGGATTCGTCCGAATGGCTTGGAAGTGGCGAGCGCCAATGAGCACAAAGAGAAATGACGGCGTAAAGGCAATGGCTGATGCAAGCAGGCCTCCTCCAACTCCATGGGCGGCATAGCCAACAACAGCAACGGTTTGCACGACGGGACCAGGAGTGACCTGACCAAGTGCCACCGCATTCAAAAACTGTGCGGCAGTCATCCAGTGAAAGACCGACACCGCGTCATGCTGCATCATCGGGATAATGACAAAGCCGCCGCCATACGACAGTGCTCCAACTTTGAGCGCGACCCATGCAAGTGCGCTCAGTCCGCCAACGCCAACAAGTGGTGCACCAAGCACTGGCAACCATGACTGCAGGGTTTTTGGGGCCTTGAGCGCTCTGGCTCGGCGAAGGAAAATCTCGAAGAGCCCACAAGCAACAATGACGAGGACGAGCAGCGGCGAAGAGCTCGCAGCAACAGCAAGTCCAAGACCTGCGTACAGGAAGAATCGAAGGCGCTGCGGTCTTGTTGTCCCCATTCGCTGTCGACTCGAAGCAGCCAAACCAAGCGACGTTGACAGCGCAACTGCTGGCGCAACTGCACCAGCTCCAGTTGCACCAGCCAGGACGAAAAGCGGAGGATGCTTTGCCAACACGACGGCCGAGAGCCCCAAGATGATCAACAGCCCCGGAACAATGAAGCACAACCCACCAAGAAGCGCACCAAGGGGGCCTCTCAGCTTCCACGCGCAAAAAATGGCGAGTTGAGTCGATGCCGGACCGGGGAGCAAATTGGTCGTTGCCGTCGCGTCTTCAAACTCAACCGCTGTCATCCACCCGTGTTGCTCAACGCACATTTTCCGGAGCAGCGCAATGTGGGCCGGCGGACCACCGAAGCCAGTGCAGCCAAGGCGAGTCCACTCTCGAACAATGACCAACAATGGAACAAGGTCCAGGTCTTGAGCATCACCTCGGTCGTTGTCTTGTGCGCCCATTGCCATGATTGCTCAACCAAACCGCAAGAAACGCTCGACCGTCAACTGACTACGCCAGTTGTTTCGCGGGGACCACACCGTATTCTTCGCGCACTTCTTCCAAGGACCACGAAGCAATGGCGAAATGATCAATGTGGATGAAGTCGGCTCGACATTTCGCACCACGCTCGAAGGCTTCACCGAGCATGTCAATTGCACCGGGTCGCAGGAGTGACGCAGCCTTTGGCGCAAACCCACCAGGATCGAGTACCCCGGCTTCATGGATCAACAAATTCCCAAGGAATGACACCAGGTTTTCATCAGTGTCTGCCATGGCCACCTGAAAGGCACCAAGGGCAATCTCGCCTTGGCCAGTTGGCTCGTAGCCGGCAATGACATGGTTCATGTCATGGCTGACGGCAACTGCATGCATTGGGCCGCTGTCTTCTGCCCCAGGCAGGGAAATACCATTTCGCTCATAGAACTTCAGATACTCACGGCCAAGCGATCCTTCTGGCAGATCATGAAACTCAGCTAAGCGAGCAGTAAGCGCTTCATCTGCGCCTCGCGGCACCCAGACTTCATCTTCGGTCAACACCTCAGCCGTTCGCAGTGACACTTCACTGTTGGTGGCGACATTCGCACCAAAACAACGCATCCAATCTTCCATTGCTCGACCAACACCAACATCAATCCAGTCCCGCATGATGACGAGATCGCTTCCTGAGACCCCAAGAGCCTCGGAGTACTGCTCAGCTGAGCGGACTTGTGCTGGCGTTAACGGATGGCGACAGAGCTCCAAGGTCACCGCAATCACATGGAATCGTCGACGCGCTCGGTCGTCGTCAAGCACAGAGGCCAGATCACTTGGACCAAGCGGCAGCAGTCCAACTGATCGTAAATCTGGCCGCTGCCAGAGGTGGCCAACAATCGACCACAACACGTCCACCTGTTCGGTCGTGGGTCCGCCATCAACATCAATCAGTCCAAGAAGACCTCGGACGACTGGTTCAACTTCTTCGGGTGCAATTGCGTAAGCCATGGAGAGAACGTAGTAGCCGAGAAAGCGTCACCGGTGGAAGTTCTCCCCTACTGAAGCGTCTCTCCAAGGTTTCTGGCAATTGCACTGCGGACCAGTGCTTGCAGTGCTTCAACGTCAACAGTCGCACCCTCAGCAAAGTCAATAGCTCGACGGACCTTGCCCTCGAGGCTTGCGTTGAACAGTCCCGTTGGATCAGGAAGTGAAGCGCCATGAGCAAAGGTCAGCTTCACTGCTTTTTTGTAGGCCTCACCAGTGCAGATGATGCCGCTGCTCTCAAACACTGGGTTGTTCCACTTCCACGTCTCAATGACCGATGGGTCTGCGCCAAGAATTGCTGCTCGAGCCTTAGCCAAGGTCTCCCCTCGCCAACCACCGAGTTCTTCAATTCGCTGGTCGATGTTGTTCGAAGCTTCGCTCACTCGGCTGCGGACTCAATGGCGTCACGAATGGCGAGCACCCGGCGAGCTTCATCGACGTGGAGGTTCTCAATCATGCGGCCATCGACGGTGACGACACCACGGCCATCTCGCTCGGCTTCTTCGAACGCAGCAATGATGCGAATGGCGAGTTCGATCTCTTGTGGCTCGGGCGAGAATGCCTCGTTGCAACCAGCCACTTGACCTGGGTGAATGAGCGTCTTGCCATCAAAGCCCATGGCGCGACCCTGGAGGCATTCAGCCATGAAGCCCTCTTCGTCTTTGATGTCGTTGAACACCCCATCGAGAATCACCTTGCCGGTGGCACGAGCAGCCAACAAACTGAGCGAGAGGCCAGTCAAGAGGGGCTGGCGGTCGGCAACACGCTTTGCGTGGAGCTCTTTGGCCAAGTCATTCGTTCCCATGACGAGGACGGTCAAGCGCTCTGACGCGCCGCAAATCTCTTCGGCATGGAGCATCGCAACCGGAGTCTCGAGCATTGCCCAGATTTTCGTCTTGTCCGGTGCGCCGTGGCGCACGAGAGCGGCCTCAATGGCCAACACTTCTTCAGCTGAGTTGATCTTCGGGATGACGATGCCATCGGGGCCCGCTTCAGCAATGGCCTTCAGGTCAGCTTCGTGCCATGCCGTGCCAATGCCATTGGCCCGAATGGTGATTTCACGACTTCCATAACCACCGGCCTTGGCAATCG
>CANGPX010000130.1 GCA_947456095.1 Acidimicrobiaceae bacterium | reverse complement strand
TCGACCAAGACGCACTCTGAGGGTTAAGAAACCGACTACACTGTCAAGGCTGCGCTTCTGGCGCACCTTTCGAATCAAGGGAAGAACTATGTACGCCGTCATCGCATCTGGAGGCAAGCAGGAGCGCGTGGCCGAGGGCCAGCAACTGCGTGTCGAACTTCTCGGCGTTGCCAAGGGGTCTGAAGTCTCGCTCCAACCGGTTCTCATCGTTGATGGTGACCGCGTTCTCGCCACGCCAGCTGACCTGGCCAAGTCAACCGTCACTGCACGGGTGATTGGCGAAGAAAAGGGCAAGAAGATCAACGCCATGACCTACAAGAACAAGACGAATCAGTCTCGGCGTTGGGGACATCGTCAGCACTACTCCACGATCGAGATCACCTCGATCGTCGCCGGTTAAGGGGGCACAATGTCAAAGACTAAAGGTGGCGGTTCAACACGCAACGGCCGCGATTCAAACGCGCAACGCCTCGGCGTCAAAGTTTTCGATGGCACGACCGTCCAAACGGGATCGATCATTGTTCGCCAACGTGGCACCAAGTTTCACCCAGGACTGAACGTCGGGATCGGCAAGGATGACACCTTGTTCGCCCTGTCTCCTGGATCAGTCAAGTTCGGCCAGCGCAACGGCCGACGACTTGTGGATGTGCTTCCGCTCACCGCGTAAGTACTCTTCAACACCAGTTGTTGCAATGCCCCCACCTTGTGGTGGGGGCATTGTTCTTTGTGGGCGATCTCTTTTTAGTACTGCGGGACAACGCTCCCATGAAACATCTGTCGAGGAAAAGCAAATGCCCCCTGCTTGCGCAGGGGGCATTTGCCACTTCACTGTGCCCGTAAGGGCAGCAATTACTTCTTGGCAGCCTTGACAGCAGCCTTGAACTTGGCACCAGCAGCGACCTTAGGGGCCCTTGAAGCTGCAACCTTGATCTCTGCACCGGTCTGTGGGTTACGTGCGGTGCGAGCCTTACGCTCGACGCGCTCGAACGACATGAAGCCACTCAGGGCAATCTTCTCGCCCTTGGCAACGTTTGCGACGACAATCTCCTCGAATGCTGCAAGGAAGTCACCTGCATCTTTTTGGGTTGACTCGGTCTTTGCTGCGATTGCACTGATCAGCTCGCTCTTGTTCACGATCTGGACTCTCCTTGTTCGTGGGGGCCACTGAGGCCCGCCGTTACCTTTGCCATTGTTACCGCGTTTTGACCGCGAATGGGGGATTTCCGGAGTTTTTTCAATTTTCTCTCTCCGGAGCGATTTCGCGGGGGCTCGGTAGAATCATTCACAGTCGAACATGAAGGAGTCCAAGATGCACACTGTCGACCGTGTTCGACTCAAGGCCGTCATCGAGCAAGACGCTGCCCGTGTGCGCTTTGGCCGCCAATGTTCGGTCACGCAACACGGTGCTCGTGCCGAGGGCCGATTCACTCGACCGAGTCCATTAACTCTCGGAGTGGCTCACCGCACCGAAGACGAGCACCTCGACGGCTCCTCGCAGATCTTCTTCGCCAACTGCGGCATCATCAAGGCACCGTTTCACCACATGGCACTCATGTGCTCCAACACGAAGCTGGCAGATGTTGACGTTGATGTCGCGGAGTTTGGGCGAGCCCTTGCGGAGTTGTTCCAGTGACTGATGCTGGCTACCACACCCCAGTTGAAGAGTATGTCGAAGCCATCTTCACCCTGAGCGAAGAGGGCACTGCGGTCATCGCTGCTCGACTTGCCGAGCGTCTTGAGCGCTCTGCACCTTCGGTCAGCGAGATGCTCGATCGGATGGAAGTCGACGGATTGTTGCAGCGTGCGGGGCGGACCATTTCGTTGACGAGTGACGGGGTGTTGCTCGCTGAGACCGTGATTCGCCGTCATCGTTTAGCTGAACGACTGCTGGTCGATGTCATTGGGCTCGAATGGCACAAGGCACACCTTGAAGCGGGTCGCTGGGAACATGTGATCTCTGCTTCGGTTGAGGAAAAGTTGATCCAGTTGCTTGGCAACCCAACGACTTGTCCCCATGGCAACCCCATCCCGGGTTCACCTCTCACGAAAGCTCGCGAAGAGCGTCCACTGAGCGATGAGCAGACACCTGGTCTCGTTGAGATTCTTCGGATTGCTGAATCGCTCGAAGAGGACGAAGGTTCCATGGCAAGCCTCGAAGCCGTCGATGCAATTCCTGGCAGAGTGGCAACGCTTCAGTTCACGAACGGTGGAAGAGAACTCATGACCGCTCGAGGAGTGGTGGCCGTGAACGATTTCCTTGCCGCACAACTGTTCGTTGCCGTTCGGTCGTAGCTGACCGAAATCGTGGTTGTTCGCTGAAGTGAGAGGTGCCTCGTAGGCTGGAGGAATGTCAACCTTCGTCGATCATGCCCAGCTTCACGCCAAGGCTGGTGACGGCGGTGCAGGTTCTGTGTCATTTCGCCGAGAAGCCCACGTCCCCGAAGGTGGCCCTGATGGTGGCGATGGTGGCAATGGTGGCGATGTCTGGCTAGAGGCCGACCGAAACACCGCGTCACTCCTTGGGTTTCGCGATCACCCCCATCGCGCAGCAACGTCTGGCGAACACGGGATGGGAAAGAAGCGTCATGGTGCTTCGGGAAAGCCCATCACGGTGAAGATGCCAGTTGGCACGGTGGTGACGACGACCGATGGAGAGTTTCTTGTTGATCTTGCTCACCATGGGGACCGTTTCTTGGTCGCGAGCGGTGGTCGAGGTGGTCACGGAAATGCCAAGTTCTTATCCAACACCCGCAGAGCACCAGCGTTTGCAGAGCAAGGTGAGCATGGCGTTGAGCGCTGGTGCAATTTAGAGCTCAAATTGATGGCCGATGTTGCCCTCGTTGGCTTCCCAAACGTTGGCAAATCAACGCTCATTGCCGCGGTCTCGGCGGCAAAACCAAAGATTGCCAACTATCCCTTCACCACACTTGAGCCCCACTTGGGTGTTGTTCGCTGGCCAAAAAATGGACCGGATAAATCTGAGTTCGTCATGGCTGACATTCCCGGGCTTATTGAAGGCGCTGCTGAAGGCAAAGGTCTTGGTCTTGAGTTCTTGCGGCACATCGAGCGAGCAAAGGTGTTGCTGTTTTTGCTTGATCTTGGTGAAGATGTGGTTGAGTCTCCAAAGCGTCAACTCGAAATCCTTCAACAAGAACTTGGCGATTATCTCCCTGAGCTGTTAGAGCGGCCATGTCTTGTCGTTGGCTCAAAGAGCGACCTGACGATTGAAGAAGCCTATGAAGACGCACCCATTCGTTTCGCTATCTCGGCGGCAACCCACCACAACCTCGACCAGCTGCTCGGGCAGTTGTTGGGCTTGGTTGAACAAGCTCGCAGCGAAGAAGCAACTGAAGAGGCCGATTATGAAGTTGTGGTGCATCGTCCCGTAGCGGAGCAGGCTTCGGCCATTGCTGATGGCCATGGCGGGTGGAATTTGGTTGGCCGCCAAGCTGAACGAGCTGTTGGCCTTTCTGACCTGTCGAACCCAGCAGCCATGGACGAAGTCGTTCGGCGGCTGGAGAAAC
>CANGPX010000129.1 GCA_947456095.1 Acidimicrobiaceae bacterium | reverse complement strand
TAGCACTCGAAGCTGAGGATATCGAGAGTCGCCCGATCTGGAAGCCACTCCACACGATGCCTCTTTTCGCTGGATGTGAAGCCATCTTGGATGGAAGTGCTGAGGCAATTTTCAATGATGGCCTGTGCCTTCCGAGCGGAAGTTCACTCAAAGTCAGTGAACTCGAACGCATCACTGACATCATTCTGCAAGCAGCGAAACGTTAATCAACCCTTACGGTGTCGGGCGGATTTTGGTTGGGACTGTGACTCCATGTGAGCAACCTCATGATGATGGTCGGACCCCTTTAAAATGATCCACTAACAGGGGTTTCCCTCACCTCCGGATTCAGATCGTTCCGCAGTTTCAGAGTCCGAGTGGGCTGATTCAATTGGACAACGCAATGAGTTCGACAAGTTGCTCTTTCGGCATCGTATATCCAAGTGTCTTGCGCGGACGTCCGTTGAGACTCCTTTGGATCTCATTGAGTTTAGTCGCAGAGAATTTTGAGAGGTCGGTTCCCTTCGGCATGTATTGGCGAAGCAGTCCATTGGTGTTCTCGTTGGAGCAGCGTTGCTACGGTGAGTGCGGATCACAGAAGTAGACAGGAACGCCTGTCGCGATCGTGAAATTCAGGTGACTCGCCATCTCGGAACCTTGATCCCACGTCACACTGCGCATCAGTTCTTTGGGCAATGTCGCAATCGCCTTTCGCATTGCTGCTTCAACCGCCAACGCTCCGTGATCGCCTTCGAGGTGCAACAGTAAGACGAACCGCGTCGTGCGCTCAACGAGAGTCCCCACTGCACTCGCACCGCTCTTGCCAATGATGAGGTCACCCTCCCAGTGTCCGGGCATGCAGCGATCCTCAACTTCGGCGGGCCGTTCGCTGATCATCACTATGTTGGCCACGGGCCCGGACTTTTTGCCGCGACCTTGAGGTCGACGCTTGGCTCGTCCCGAACGCAGGCACCTGGCCAGTTCACGACTGAGTTCGCCTCGTCCTTGGACGTAGAGCGACTGATAGATGGCCTCGTGGCTCACGCGTATCGTTAGATCATCGGGGTAGTCCAGACGCAGCCGGTTGGCGATTTTCTCGGGAGACCACAGTTCTTTTAGCCACGCGGTCACCTTGTCACACTGAATCGCACTGGGTTTGATGGAGACTCTCAGCTTGTGAGTTCCATCAGCGAGGTTTCGCTGATGGTTGCATCGTAGATTGCCTCGAACTCCGCTGGCGGGACGTCGCCGAGATAGCTGTGCAATCGCTCGTTGTTGTGCCAGTGCACCCAACTGAGTGTTGCGAGTTCGAGGTCGTCAATTGTCTTCCATGGCCCTCGTCCTGGGCCTCTCGTGAGTTCGGTCTTGTAGAGAGCCTTGACGGATTCTGCGAGGGCATTATCGAACGAATCTCCGATGCTGCCAATGGAAGGTCTGGCTCCGATCTCGTCCAGCCGCTCGGAGTAACGAATACTCGTAAATTGCGACCCTGCGTCCGAATGTAGGCGCAGGTCATCGAACCTGGTGCCGCGTTGCCACCTCGCCATCTCAAGGGCGTCTAAGACCATGTCGGTGCGCATGTGGCCTGCCACCCTCCAGCCAACAATCATTCGGCTGAAGACATCAGTGATGAAACAGACATAGGCGACTCCTTGCCACGTGGGCACGTAAGTGAGATCCGTGACCCAGAGCTGATTGGGTGATGACGCGGTGAAGTTCCGCTCGACGAGGTCCGCTGCGCGAGGTGCTGAGTCATCTCGCCTCGTTGTTCTCACCTTCTTCGTCCGCCGAACCCCATAGAGGCCTTGGCTTTTCATGAGTCGAGCCACCTGGTCTCGACCAACGTCATGGCCCGCGCGGCGCATGGCCTTCCACATCTTGCGAGTCCCATAGACCGAGAAATTGGCGGCGTGGATCTCGCAGAGGGCTTGGCCAAGGATCTCATCGCTCATCGCAAGTGCCGAGATCGGTCGCTTCTTTGCGGCGTAGTAGGTGCTTGGGGCCACCTGCAGTGCTTCGCAGATGGGCTCGACCCCGAACTCTGACTTGTGCTGGTCGATGTAGCCGACCATCACTTCTGTGGGCGGTCGAGCTCCGCCGCGAAGAAAGCCGAAGCGCTCTTCAGAATTGAGTTTGCTCGCCGAAGCTCCTTATTCTCTTGCTCGAGTTCAGCAATCCGCTGTTTGTCGACTGTCGTAACACCGCCGATGAGCCCATCGTCAATGTCGGCCTGGCGAACCCAGGCCTTGACGCTCTCAACGCCATAGCCAAGTTGATTGGCGACTCGCTGAACCGTTCCACGAGAGGTGCCGAGTTCATCTCGGAGCGTTCGCACGAGACGGACAGCTTGTGCCTTCTCCTCAGGTGAGTAGCGCCTCGACTGCGGACTTCTTCGTTGGTTGTTGTTTCCCATGGCTCCATCCTTGTTTCCAAAGTCTGGAGCCTCCAACTTTCCCAGTGCGATTCACCGCCAGAGGTGGCTGACGTTCGTGGAGCTCGCCCGGGACATTGCGGACTACATCGTCAACTTCTACAACCCACAACGACGCCACAGTTGGCTCGACTACCTCACGCCCGACGAGTTCAAAGGTCTATGGTTTCAAAACCGGCCCCGACTGTCGCAACGCCGGCCATTAAACGGGGCACAGGTCAGGTGGATCAGTTTGAGGGGGGTGAGCCACAAAGGCTGCCCAAGGCTTGGAGTCCACTCCACTTCTCAATGTTAGAGTGAGGTACTCACGAGTTAGGGGACGCAATGGCTGAATCGCAACCTGGGATCAATCTTCTGCAATACATTGGAGTGATCTGGAGGCGCAAGTTCACAATAGTGATTTCATTGGTCGTCATTGTCGCATCAATGATTGCTTTCGATCTCAATCGAACCAAAGAGTACACATCATCAGCATCAATACAACTTCTCTCACAAAGCATTTCACAGACAACTGGCCTTATGCAGCCCTTGTCACTGACGAATATTGCAACTGCGATCGAATTAGTTCAAAGCAGTCAAGTAAGGACTCGAGTGGCATTACTGCTTGATGGCCGTCCCGCTCTGCCTTCAGTTAAAGAAGTTGGCGCAACGGAAATACTTTCAATTTCTATAACTACCACAGACCCTTTTTTGGCTGCTCGAACTGCTAATTTGTATGCGAAATGCTACATTCAATTCACTTTTGAAAGATTTAATAATCAAGTGAAAAACCAAATTGCAACTCTTACGGAACAAATGAATGGTTATCAGAATCAGATGGCACTGATTGAAGGTGAGATTGCGAAGGTTAAAAACGATAGTTCGACACTCACGGGTCTCAATTCACAGTTGCAGCAGGTGAGTGGAACGCTACAGTCTGCAACGATTCAAATGAACCAGTTGAAATTAATTCAGGCTCAGGCATCTGCAGGAGCCGTGTTGATCACACCAGCCCTCCCGGCCCTTAATTACTCAAGTCCAAACTTGACTCAAGATATACTCTTTTCTCTTTTAGCATCCATTGTTCTAGGGCTGACAATATGTTTCGTACTCGAATTTTTTGACGATAAAATTCGCTCTAAGGAAAGCTTGATTGCAGCTTCGGATGGCATGCCTGT
>CANGPX010000128.1 GCA_947456095.1 Acidimicrobiaceae bacterium | reverse complement strand
TGGGCAATCGTTGCTGGATCGGCCAACCGGCCAGCGCCAACATCGCCACCAGCCAAGCGACCAGATTCAGGGTCAACAACGATGACCCCGCGTTCACGCAGCGTTGCAATATTTGCCTGGACTGAGGCCTGCTCCCACATTTCTGTGTGCATTGCCGGGGCAACAATCACCGTTGCGTTGGTCGCGGCCAACGTGGCGGTTAACAAGTCATCGCTTTGGCCAGCGACAAACCTGGCCAGAAGATTTGCTGTTGCCGGGGCAACAACGATGAGATCTGCCATCCGGCCAAGTCTCGTATGCGGACTCGGATGACGTTCTCCATAGAGCGAGGTTTGCGTGGGCTCACTCGCAAGTGCAGAAAAGGTCAGTGGCGCAATGAAGCGGGTGGCAGATTCGGTGAGAATGGGCGCGACGTAACAACCAGCCTCACTCAAGAGTCGACAGATCTCAACTGCCTTGTAGGCAGCAATACCGCCACAGACGCCAAGGACGACGACCGGTCGGTCGTCGGGCGAACTCGCTGCCACTTGCCGAACTAGATCTCGGTGGTCGGTGCAGGCGCGTCAGCAGAAACCGTGCCAAACAGATCAGCAGCGTCTCGCGCCGCTTCAGCAGCTGCTGCGGCTTCTGCGGCGATCTCTGCGGCTTCTTGTTCTGGGTCAACGCGAATGTAGCCAACCTTGCCCGCCGAGATTTCCTCAAAGGCAATAGAAAGCGCCTTTTCAGACGTTGACGTCACCTGAGGAGGGGCAACCCGGCCAAACTCACTGCCAAGGGAGCCGTAGTAGGCGTTGATCTGACGGCCACGACGAGCAGCCAACGTCACCAAGGTGAACTTGGAGTCAACCTTGTCAAGCAGGGTCTCGATTGGGGGCTCGATGAGCGTGTGTCGGCTGAGCGCCATGATTTTCCTCGCTGTATGCGTTCTCTTCCGCTGGAGCTACGTCCGGCGGTGTTGGTCAATAATACCAGCCACTTGGGCTACTGCTGTGTCGAGTTCATCATTGACCACCTCAACGGTGGCAAATTCTCTGGCCAGGGAGATTTCACTTTGGCCTTCTGCCACCCGGACTGCAACATGATCTTCGTGATCGCCGCGAGCTCGCAGCCGTGAGGTTTGGACCTCAATCGATGGTGGGACGAGCAAGATCACGCACGCATCTGCGCGTTTTTGCACAACTTGTCGGGCTCCGTCGACCTCAATTTCAAGCAGTACATCGTGGCCTTCGGGCGGTGAGGGAAGGGGCGTGCCGTAGCAATTGCCAAGGAATTCTGCCCATTCAAAGAACCCACCAGCATCAACATGAGCGGAAAACTGCTCACGATTCACAAACACATAGGCATCAGCGTCTTCGCCCGTGCGTTGTGGCCGAGTTGTCCACGAACGCGAGAGCCACAGCGTCGGGTCGGCGGCAATCAGCCGACTCGCCACCGTCCCCTTGCCAACCCCACCGGGACCGACGAGGACAAAGATTTTTGGTTCAGGGGGCAGTTGCTTGTTCCAGTGCTTGACGTTGATGTGGTCCAAGACCGCTCAAACGTCGAGACTCGGCGACTCGGTGTTGCTCAAGAAGTCGACGGGCTTTGACTTTCCCGATCTTTGGCAGTGATTCTAAAGCAGACAGGACCTTGATGCGAGCCACCACCTCGTCGGAGTCGGCCAAGGCAAGCAGTTGAGGGAACGTCAACGATCCTGCTCGAAGTTGCGCTTTTACTTCTGCTCGAACGGCGCGGACCTGAGCAGCTTTCTCGAGGGCCTGAGCACGTTGATCTGGAGTCAGCAAAGGAGGTGTAGGCATAGTTGCATCGTAGCAAGTCCCTGTGACAAACGTGCGAGTGCTACTTGCAATCATGAAAGGGCTGAGTGAAGCGCTTGCTGAAGTTCACTTGCTCGAGCACGCAAGTCCTCGTTCAACGGACCAGCATCAGTCCACGCTCGAGACACCGCCACCACTAAGGTGTTTGCGAGAGAACTGAATCGCTCCCCCACCTCTTGTGGAGTTGCCCCTTGCGCACCGAGACCGGGAATGAGCAGTGGTCCGCTCATCTTGGAAACGGGCTCTCGGTCAAATGGCCTTGTAGCTCCTAACACCGCGCCAAGATAAGGCTCGCTCGCAGCCGCATTGAGTTCACCAATGGCCCCGAAGAGCGCTTCTTCGACGGTGGCAGACCCCACCCGTGCAAGCTGCAGTTCTCGCCCCTCGGGATTGGAACTCGACACCACCACAAACACGCCGCAGTTCGCTTGTTGTGCTTGCTCGAAAATTGGTTGAAGCGCGTGGAGCCCGAGGTACGGGGTCACCGTCAGTGCATCTGCAGCCAAAGGGGCTGTCTCGCCAAACCATGCAGCGCCATAGGCCGCAGCGGTCGTTGAAATGTCACTGCGCTTCGCGTCAGCAATGACGAGGAGACCCGCCTCGCGAGCAGTGCGAATGGTGTGCTCCAAAACAGCGAATCCTTGTGAACCAAACCGCTCAAAGAACGCAACTTGTGGCTTGATGCAGGCAACAAGGTCATGGGCTGCTTCAACACAGCGCTGGCTGAATTGTTCTAAGCCTTGCACGGTGTCAGCAAGACCCCACGAGTGAAGGGTTTGCGGGGCAGGGTCAAGCCCAACACACAGCGGCCCTCGCTCAGCAGTTGCTCGTTGAAGGCGAAGAGAGAACGATTCCACTTCCACAGCCTACCGGGGTCCATCCCCGAGAAAGAAGCGGCTCCTAGACGAACAGGATCGACACAGCGGTCAAGACGACCGCTGAGATTCCAACCCACAGCGACCAGATGCGGCTCAAGCGAATCTGGTACCAGTTGGTTGCATACAGCCCCTTGTTGGAGCGAATGGCAATACCTAAGGTGACGATGAGCACGATCAACAAGTGTGCAAGGTTTGATCCCATGAAGAAGTGAATGCATGAGGCATAGGCACCATCAGTTGTCTGAAACGGCAAGTGTTGGAATTGCAGGACTTGGACCACCACAGCAAGGACGCTGGTGAATGCTGCGAGGGCCAACAGTGAAGTAGCGGACTTGCCTGACCGTGCTCGTGATTCTGCCGCCCACACGATGAGGCCAATGGCCAAGGTCACAACCGCTACCGCAATTGCCCAACTCTTTGGCGCCTGCGCCACGATGGACACAATGTCGTGCGGATTATTCGAGCCTGAAGTGGCCGGGGTGCTTGCCGTAGCCGCCGAAAAGCGCCATCCATCGTTGGGATTGAGTGCTCGGAGGTAGAACCAGGCAAGTATTTCCAACACCACGAACAGTGCGTCACCAGCAATGAACAAGATGAGTGCAGAAAGTTCTTTCCGGTCACGCTGTTCTGGTGTGTCGTGGTGGCCGCCCTCATGGGCATCGTGGGTTGTTTGGACCGTATGAGTCATGAGGTGTGGTCTCCATTGTTCGCACCATGGTGTGCATGGGCACCAAAGACTGCGTGGATTTGTTCGCTGGCAACACCGCCGTAGCCATAGGGGTCATTGATCACCAGTGGATCTTGAAGGAAGTTCTCCAGCGGAACGGGAGTCTCGGTATGCCACTCAAGTGATTTTGCCGACCAAGGGTTCGCCGGGGCAATCGCCCCATTTCGCCACGAGCTCACGAGGGCATAGAGCAACACGACCCAGCCAGCCATCAAAACATAGGCAC
>CANGPX010000127.1 GCA_947456095.1 Acidimicrobiaceae bacterium | reverse complement strand
TGGCCAGTGGCAACTCAAGACTCCCGAGATACCGAAGGAGGACCTGGTCAAGCACGTCTTTTCCCCGAGTCTCGTCAATCTCGGCCAAGGCTCGACCTCTGATGCCGCGGTAGGGCGGCAGTTCACTCGAGAGTTCAAAGGCACAACGTGGGTCTCGAGCGAGACACTCAACTACCTTGGCAGACTTCTTGGTCGCAAGCAGGAGTTGGTCACCTTCTGCCATCACCCACAGTGAGCAAAGCAGTGGCCAACCACTCTCGGTGAGCACCGACAACTTGAGCGGTATGGGGGTGTTGTCGACATAGGAATGGACGCCGCTGGCGTCGAGCAGACCTCGGTAGATGGTGGTCATAAGTTGACCGCTTGACTGGTGTTCTTGCGCTTTGGCAACTTGGCCGTAAAGACCATTGAGCCAAGGCCAATCGCTGCCGCACCGAGGAGTCCAACTTTCAGCGAACGCAGTTGCGCATCGCTGTATGCCTCAACCAGAGCAGTCACGGTCTCCGTCGGCAAATTGGCTTGCGTAGCGGCGGCTTCAACGGCAGATGCCGGGACAAAGGTGGCGTTGTTGCCAACAGCAACACCAACTTGTTGCGCGACCTCGCTTGAGATTCTTGGGTCTCCACTCACTTCACGAGTGAAGTTGGCAACAAGTCCCGACAACACAATGACGCCAATGAGGGCCACACCGAGCGCTGACCCAAGTTGCTGCGCGGTGTATTGCAACCCACCAGCTTCACCTCGACCCGAAGCGTCAACGCTTGACTGCACCACATTGCCAAGTTGTGAGGCAACGAGGCCCATGCCAACCCCAAGAAATCCCATGGCGGTGGCAAACATTGGTCCATTGAGTGCTGGCTGAATGGTCGACACCAACAGCAGCGTTGCCGAAACAACCACGCCCATGCCGACTTGAACGACCGTGCGCACTGACCAGATTGCACTCAGCTTTGCCCCAGCAAGTGAAGCAGCAAACATCGCAACCGACACCGGCAGCATCCTGATGCCGGTTTGTAAGGCATCAAGGCCAAGCACGAGTTGCAAGTAGAGCGGGATAGTGAAGAACACCCCCATCAAGATGAGCATCTGACCAACTGCGGTCTCAAGTCCAGAGCGAAGCGTGGCAATGGAGAAGAGCTCTAAGTGAATGAGCGGGTCTTGGCCTTTGCTCGTCCGGTGACGTTGCCAGGCAACAAAGGCCCAAAGCAACATCGCCCCTGCAGCGATAACAAACGGCGCGAGCGAGAAACCAAAGGGGGTGATGGGCGAATTCTTTGGTTCGAGCCAGCCCCAGGTGCCAACTTGCAAGATCCCGTACACCACCGCACCGAGGCCAAGGCCAACGAGGACCCCGCCAACAACATCGAGCTTTGGCGCTGCAGCATCGCTCGGCGCATCGCTCAGCAACTTGGAAAAGGCCAAAATCGCGGCAACGACAATGACCTCGCCCACAAAGACCACTCGCCAGGACAACTCAGTCGTTGCCCAGCCGCCAACAATGGGTCCAACAGCAATGGCGACACCAGCGACGCCACCAATAACTGAATACGCAGTGACTCGGTCACGGCCCTCATAGTTGCCAGCAATGAGCGCTGCGAGTGCGGGCAGCACCAGCGCGGCTCCAAGGCCTTCGAGGCCAGACCATCCAATGCCAAGGACCACCACGTTTGGCGCAAGAGCCGTCGTGGCTGATCCAACGCCATAGATGAGGAGACCAACAATGAATGCTCGGCGGCGTCCAACGAGATCACCAATTTTCCCACCGGTCACCATGAACATCGCCATGATGAGCGAGTACAAGGTGATGACCCCTTGGATGGAGGTGACTGTTGTGTGCAGGTCGGCCACGAGTTGACTGATGGAGACGTTCATGACCGCTTGATCAAGGGTCATCAGGAACGACGCAGCAGCCAAGATGACGAGGGGTCCCCACTTTTTCAATTGGCCAACTCCTTCACCGCATTGTTCATGAACTGAGCATGAATCTAGTTGGGGTGGCAGAGATCTTCTCAGTTCTTTGCTTCGCAATGCATTTATTTGCTTCGCAATGCATTCCACCCATTTCACGTGTCCACCTGCAAGCATTGACGCCGTCGGACCTCTGGTACATTTCGACTTCCATTCCAACCTTGAAGGTGATACTCCCAATCAGAAAGTAGGTGGTCGTGACCGACGCACCGCAGGCAACGAAGACTGAGACTGAGAACGAATTGCGCTCAGGAGTTCTTGGACTCTTCGATTCCGTCATTATGGGCATTGCTGGATCCGCTCCGGCATATTCCATTGCTGCGACCACCACAGCGCTCTTTGGCGCCGTTCTCTACGGCGGACCAGCAGCACTGCTCTACTGCGGCATTGCCATGTTCGGCATTGTCTTTGCCTTCAACTACTTAGGTCGCATGGAATCTCACGCTGGGGCGTCATATTCCTGGGTGCGGCGAGCACTTCACCCAATCTTGGGATTCATTTCCGGGTGGTCAGTTGTGGTCTCTGCCCTGATCTTCATGGTGATTGCCACCTTCCCGGCTGGATCTTCCGTGCTCAGCTTGTTCTCTGAGTCGTGGGCATCGAACAAGACCCTCGTCACCATCTTTGGAGCAATCTTCTTCTTGTTGATGGTTGGCGCAGTTGCTGCTGGGGTGACGGTGACCGTCACCGTGCAGATCATCATGAGCTGCGTTGAAATCGCCTTCTTGTTGTTGTTCGCCGGACTCGCGCTCTTCAACGCCCACCACGTCACGGACTTCTCGTGGCACTGGTTCTCACCGTCAGTATTTGGCGACAAGGGCTCGAGCGGGTTCGTCGCCGGCGCACTGCTCGCTGCGTTTTACTACTGGGGCTGGGACGTCACGGCGAACTTGAACGAAGAAACCAAAGACGCCAAGCGCACCGCTGGCATTGGCGGACTGCTCGGTGCGTTTGTCGTGTTCATGTTGTTTGAAGTGTTCACCGTTGCCACCAACATGGTGTTGACGCCCGCACAACTCACCAACGAAGACAACGCGGCAGACATCCTTCAAGTGCTCGGCCAAGCGGTCTGGCCTGGCTGGGGCGGAAAGCTGATTGTCGTTGGCGTGTTGCTGTCAACCGTTGCCACGCTTGAAACAACGCTGATTCAGGTCACTCGCACCTTGTTCTCCATGGGCCGTGACCACACCCTGCCAGCCGCACTTGGCAAGACGCACCCAACTCGCAAGTCACCCATTGTTGCCACCATGACCATTGCCGTGATCTCACTGTTTCTCTTTGTTGGTTCGCAGTACATTGGCTCGATAGCCACCATCATGAGCGATGGCTACTCGGCCATTGGTCTACAGATCTGCCTCTACTACTGCTTGGCTGGACTGAGCGTGGTCGTGCTCTACCGCCGTCAACTGTTCAAGTCAGTCACCAACTTCATCTTCATGGGTCTTTGGCCACTGCTCGGTGCGGTCTTCATGGCCTTTGTCTTCGTCAAGGTCATCCCCGGACTTGACGCCACCACGTTGTGGATTGGTCTTGGTGCCATTGGGCTTGGCGTGATCCCGATGGCCTATTACTGGGCCAAGGGTTCGAAGTACTACGACCTGCCAACAAAAGAAGACCGCCACGCCGTGTTGGAAGAGTTCATCCAAGACCTGTAGATCACGAGGTTCATCCATGTCCTCAACTACGTTGTGGCCATGGATGAACTGATGACGACGACCACTGTTGCTGGACCTCTTGGGGATTTGGCTGCGAACTTCTACTTCTCTCCGTTTTCGGTCGCTCGAGCTGAG
>CANGPX010000126.1 GCA_947456095.1 Acidimicrobiaceae bacterium | reverse complement strand
GGAGCAGCGGTGACGTCGGTCGTGTTGAGTGCACCTGAGTCAAGGTCGCCGTTCTTGAGCGCCAAGATTTCGTCGTCAAGCGTTGCATACCAGTGGAACTGAACCGCAGCCAACTTCGCCTTGACCGGGCCGTCGTACTTCGTGTTTGGTACGAAGCGAGCGGTGTAGTTCGAGGTGTTGTAGTTGCTCAGGGCCCATGGACCTGAGTAGACCTTCCACAGATCATCGTTGTTGTTCGAGCCACCACCAGTTGGGGTGGCTTTGTCGGACAAGAAGTTGAACACTCGGTCACAGGCACTTCCGCCGGAAACAAGGTCACCGTTGTCGTTATAGACCGCTTTTGGAACGGCAGTGAACGCCAGGTTCGAGCAACCACCCGAGCCAGCCGCACCGTTGTCAGAGGTCACGTCCCACGCAGTTGGCATCGGGGTAACCGTGGCCAAAGCGTTGTAGAGGAACCAGTTCGGGTTCTGAGCCGACTTCATGGTGATCTTGATCGTGGTGTTGTTCACGATTTGAGTGCTTGCCACGCGGTCTGGAATACCGACGTTCGGGACATAGCCGCCGTAGTCGCCAGGGTGTGACTTGGCAATGTTGAGCCAGAACTCAACGTTGCGAGCACTGATGGTCTCGCCGTTGGACCACTTCCAACCCTTCAAGTTGATGGTGAAGGACTTCAAGTCCGACGATGCCTTTGGCAATGCAGCCAGTGAAAGGTCGGGCTGGACATCAATGGAATCGCCCTTACCAAACCAGTACAGCGGCCGATACATCGGCATCTGCAGACGGCTGACGTTGGTGACCGTGAAACGGTAGGCCGGAACATACGGCCAGATCCAGCGCATTTTCGACGCAATCAGCGCACTGTCCAGTGTTCCTGAAACATGTGCTTGACGCGTTGATGCACCAGAAGTCGTCACGGCTGATGCAGCGAGCCCCATCGTGAGCGAGCCGGCAGCGACGCCGGTAGCCACGATGCGACGCAAGTTGCTTGCACGCATAGTGATACCTCCCCTACGACTGTTGCCAGTCGTACTCTGAAATGCCCGACTGAAGTAATCAGGCAAATTTGACAGTATCCGAAGAATTGTGCGTGCGCAACGGCGGGGGGCAGATTGACGCTGCTTGTTCACACCGTGTTCACAGAACGGAGTTAATGCTGGAGGAGATCAACCAATGCGGCTTCAAGGGTTGGGTGGGTGAATTCGAAGCTTGCGGTTCCATTGAGCTTTTCTGGGATCACTCTTTGGCTTGCGGTTAACGCCTCAGAAGCGAGATCTGCTCCAAGAGCGATTCCGAGCGCGAACTTCGGGACGCTGAACAGATGTGGGCGTCGAAGGACTCCCGCCAAGGTCTTGGTGAACTCGGCATTCGTCACGGGAAGTGGGGCGGTCAAATTGACGGGGCCGTCGATTTCGACGTTGGTCAAGAGGTGAATCATGGCCTCAATTTGGTCATGGAGTGAAATCCAACTGAAGAACTGCTTGCCGTTTCCGAGGTTTCCACCGAGGCCGGCACGAAAGAGGGGGAGTTGCTTCTTGAGCGCCCCTCCACTTGGGTCCAAAACAATGCCGGTGCGCAGAACAACGGTGCGAGTCACGGAGTTGGCTGCAGCTGTTTCCCAGTCGGCGCAGACATCGGCCAAAAAACCATTGCCTCGAGCAGAGGTTTCGGTGAGTTTTTCTGACCCTCGGTCACCGTAGATCCCAATGGCTGAAGCCGACAAAAAGGCGGCTGGTGGGGTATCGAGGGCTGAGAGAAGGCGCACAAGGCTTGACGTGGCGTTGATCCTGCTGCTGAGGATTTCCTTTTTTCGCGACGCAGTCCAGCGCTTGTCACCAATGCCGACCCCACAGAGATTGATGAGTCCGTCAAGTCCCTCAATCTCAGCGGTCGGGCGAGGTGTTGGTGAAGTTGGATCCCAGGTGATTTCCTGGCTGGTCTTTGCCGCACGCCGAACAAAGCGGATGACCTCGTGCCCTTCAGTAGTCAGTTTGTGCACGAGTGCTTGACCAATGAGGCCACTTGAACCAGCGAGGGCAATCTTCATCCATGAACTCCTTCAGAACTTGAGGCAACAACGAGGGAAATAAATCTTGCGAAAGCGTCTGGGTGCGAAAGATGGGCACCATGGCCGGCTTCAGTGATTTTGTCGACTGAGGCTCGTGGAACATTGGTCCCAAGCCATTCGACTGCTTCAAGGTGATGCGGAGCCGTCTTTTCAACCCCAGTTCCATAGACCACCGGCACGCTCAACAGCGTTGCGTCAAAAGACAAGGTCCGGATGGCAGAAAGATCCGTCAACAGCGCTGGGCCGTCTGCTCGGCGATCGAGTTTGACTCCATCAGCCATTCGTTCCCATGCATGGTCGCCCATCATGCGGCGAAAGAAGCGCTCTGCTTCATCGCCTGGATCTTCGGCCAATGGTGACCATCCACCGCTGCGGTGAAAACCGAGCCACGGCATTGGAGGCTCAAACGCGCCAATTGCCAAAAAACGAGTGGGCTCTGCAAGAGCTGCTGCTTGGACGAGCACTCCACCAAAACTGTGTCCAATAGCGACAACACCGGCTCCTCGGTCTGCAGCAGCAGCAATGGCCAAGAGGTCTTCGAGGTGGGTTTCGAAGCCATTTGCCAACTCCATGCCCCGTGACCCCTGATATCCCCGCCGGTCGTAGGTAATGACCGCGTGGCCATTTAAGCGCATGAGGGAACGACTGAAGGAGGCTCCGCGGTCAAGTGATCCGTGGACGAGCAAGACGGTTGGGAGCTGGAGGTCGGTTTCTGGGAACGTGATAAAGGTTTTGAGTCCAGCCGGCGTTGCTGCTTCGAGTTGTTTGCGCCATGGCGCTTCGGCGAGAAGAGTTTCTGGCATAGAACCCAACCTAACGGCGAAATGGTGCGAAACGAGCGAACAGTGGGGTTCAACCTGCTTGACTTGAGAGTCATGTCGTCTTCTCATCACGTCATTGTTGACGGTTCAAATCTCGCCACCGAAGGTCGGATGGTTCCGAGCCTTGCCCAGCTCGACGATTGTGTGCAGGCCTACAAGTTGGAAGATCCAACTGCATCGATCGTGGTCGTCGTCGATGCAACCTTTGGTCACCGGATTGATCCGAGCGAAAAAGCCACCTACGACGAGGCCATTGATCACGGTGAACTCCTCACCCCTCCAGCTGGGGCTGTTGGTCGAGGAGATGGCTTCATTTTGAAGATCGCCGAAAAGGTCAACGCAGTTGTCTTGTCAAACGATTCGTTCCAAGAATTCCATGGCGAGTATCCATGGCTCTTTGACCTTGGTCGACTCATTGGCGGAAAACCCGTCCCGACCATTGGTTGGGTGTTCACTCCACGGTCGCCAGTTCGAGGACCGAAGTCTCGCCAGGCAACGTCGAAGGTTCATGGGGCATCCAAAGCAGCGCCAAAACCTATTGCGGCCAAGAAGCTGACCGTCACGCTGCCCGATGGGGCCAAACCAAATATTGGTGATGTCATTAGCCCGCCGGCCCGAAGCGGAGAACCACCCGTGCCTGCTCCAACACCACCGAAGAAGCGTGCGACAAAGAAGTCAGCGCAAGCAGTTCTTCTTGAGGCAAGTGTTGAAGCGTCTCAAGTCGTCGACACTCAAGCGCCAAAGAAGCGGGCAGCAAAGAAAGCCTCTCCTCGGGCAGTAGCTGAACAAGGTCCAGAGGAAGTCCCCGTTCACGGTGAGGCGGAAGCGCCGAAGACTCGTGGGCGAAAAAAGACAACGACGGACGTCGCTTCGCCAACGGAAACTCAAAACCTGCCGAGCGTGCCAAAGGCTCCAGCCAAGAAGCGGGTCGCCCGGAGAGCAACCGCCACCGTGGTGGAGGTTGCGCCAGATGCAG
>CANGPX010000125.1 GCA_947456095.1 Acidimicrobiaceae bacterium | reverse complement strand
GCTGTTTATTGCCATGGCGGTCGACGTCTTGGTCTTTCCGGCCAAATAGTTCACTCAAACGAGAAGAAGCGCACCGCAAGCAGCGGTGTCGAAAGAGCCCAGACGGCCAGCACCATCCAAGTCGCAGCGCTCACGGGTTGTCCAAAGCTCAAGCAAGCATGAAGCCCTTCGCTGAGCGCTGTTGAGGGCAACAGTTTTGCCACGGGCTCAAACCCACCCAACTTCGACAAGGGAACAATCATTCCTGAGACGAGCAACAAGACGAGATAGAGCCCGTTGGATGCGGCCAAGTTGACTTCCATGCGCAGCAGGCCAGCACACAAAAATGCCAGTCCACCAAAGCAAATGGTGGCCAAGATGATGAGTAGGACAACGCTCAAGGCCTGCGGACCTGCAGTTTGCTTTGGGAGTTCATAGCCAAGGGCAATTGCTACGGCGCTCATGACGGCGATCTGCAACAACTCCACCACAGCGACCGAGATGGACTTGGCCGCAAGGAGGCGACCTTTGCCGAGTGGGGTTGCCTGCAGGCGAGCGAGCGCCCCATAGCCACGTTCAAATCCCGTGGCGATGGAGGGCGAAACAAAAGCACTCGACAGAACTGAGAGTGCCACAATGCCTGGAAACAAGAAGCCAACTCTTGTTGGCGTTGGCACAGATATCACGTCGACGGTGGAGAAGAACACGAGGAAGAGCACCGGAATACCCAAGGTGAGCAGTAGGGTCTCACCCTTTCGAAGCGCCAAGGAGAGTTCGATTCTCGTGTGGGCAAGCAGCGCTTTCACTTCACACCTCTCGAGCGTCGTCGAGAAACCTTTGTCACCGGTGCCTCATGGGCCGGTTGATCTTTGTAGAGGTCGTGGTAGAGGTCTTCTAAGGTTCCACCGGCTGAGAAGCTGCCAAGGGTTGCGCCCAGCTTCGCCAATGAAGCGACGAGATCGGCAACGTTTCGTTGCTCGAACCCTTCGCCAATTTTGTACTGCCCCGGTCGCAGTTCAGTCACCTCTGCGCGAATGGCTTGGCCAAGTTCGTTGGTGTTCAGTCCTTCGGTCGAGGCGAAACTTGCCTGCCCTTGTGACTGCTGTGCCAGTGTTTCTTGGGTGCCGCTGGCAATCACCCGTCCATGCGACAAGAACACGAGGCGGTCTGCGCTCACGGCCACTTCAGACAATTCATGGCTCGTCATCAAGATGGCGGCACCTTTTGATCGCAGGTCGCTCACGACGTCACGAATGACGAGGCGCCCCTCTGGGTCAACGCCAGCGGTTGGTTCATCAATGATGACCATGGAAGGGTTGCCGACCAAGGCCAATGCCAAGCTCAAGCGTTGCTGCTCGCCGCCGGAAAGCCGACGCCAGGTCGTGCGCTCAAGATGGTTGAGTCCAAGGAGTTGGCTGAGCTCTGCCGTTGACCGTGAGTTGTCATAATACGAAGCAAACAGCTCCAAGGTCTCTTTGACCTTGAGTGCGGGGTAGATGCCACCGCCTTGCGGCATCACCCCAAGCATCTTGACCACACGGCGGTGGTCTCGAATGGGATCAAGACCCGCCACTGACACAAACCCAGATGTTGGAGTGCAGTATCCCTCGAGGGCTCGAAGCGTGGTGGTCTTGCCAGCTCCATTTGGACCAAGCAGGGCCACGACTTCGCCTGAGTTGACCGAAAAGCTCACGTTGTCGACCGCAACCTTGGTGCCAAAGTGGAGGCAAAGTTGATCAACCACAAGTGCTGCCGGTTCACTGGCTCCAAGGGTCATGTCTTGAGACGCTACCGTTGGTGCACCATGCTTGACATCAAATTGTTCCGAGACGATCCCGACATCGTCCGTGTTGGCCTTGCTGCACGCGGCGCTGACGTTGCTGATGTCGATCGCATCATCTCGCTCGACCTTGAACACCGACGCCTCCTCGCTGACCAAGAGAAGCTTCGCCAAGAGGTGAAATCGCTCTCTCGTGAAGTCGGCCAAGCGAAGAAAGCCGGCGATGAGGCAACGGCTGCCACCTTGGCCGAGCGGTCTCGTTCCATTGGCGATGAAGAGCGAGTCTTGAGTGCACAAGTCGATGATGCAGCAAGTGCTGTTCGTCAGTTGCTCCTGCTCATTGCGAACTTGCCGTCTGAAGAATGCCCAGCTGGTGCGTCAGAAGACGACAATGTCGAAACACGTCGCTCTTGGCCCGGGCTAGAACAAGGATTTCCCTTCCCGACCTTTGAAGCTCATCAGCAAGTTCCCCACTGGGAAGTGGGCGAAGCACTCAAGATTCTCGATCTTGAGCGTGGTGCACGGATGTCGGGTTCGATGTTTCCGCTGTTTCGAGGCGCCGGGTCACGACTCCTTCGAGCTCTTGAGGGCTATGCCTTGGACGCTCACGCAGACGCCTATGAAGAACTTCGTCCGCCAACGTTTGTGTTGACCGAAACCATTACCGCGACCGGCCACCTGCCCAAATTCGCCGATGAGGCGTATCACATTGCTCGCGATGATCTGTGGGCTATCCCAACGGCTGAAGTACCGCTGACTTCAATGCATCGTGGCGAAATCTTGGAAGAAGCAGATCTCCCGCTTCGCTTCACCGCATCGACACCATGTTTTCGTCGAGAAGCCGGCTCTGCTGGCCGAGACACGCGAGGCGTGTTGCGGGTGCACGAGTTCGACAAGGTTGAACTCGTGGCTTACGTTGCCCCTGATGGAGCAAAGGCGGCCTTTGAGGACATCTTGAGTCGGGCTGAAGCGTTACTGCGAGGCCTTGGGCTCACCTACCGAGTCCTTGACCTGTGCACTGGCGACATTGGTAACTCCTCCAAGCGCACCATGGACCTAGAAGTCTTCTCGCCAGGTTGTGATCGTTGGCTTGAAGTGTCCTCGGTCAGTTGGTTTGGTGACTACCAAGCCCGCCGTGCGAACATTCGCTACCGGCCAACCGGTGGTGGCCAGCCGCAATTCGTTCACACGCTGAACGGCTCTGCCTTGGCTTGGCCACGGATCTGGGCTGCGCTCATTGAGCAAGGTCGCCAGCTCGATGGCTCAGTAGTGCTGCCCGAAGTCTTAAGTCCCTACCTCGGCGGGCAAACAACCATTTCGCTCCCTCGCTAGGAGCAGCTCAAGCGTTTGGCGCTTTGCCGTCAAAGCGGTAACCAACGCCTCGCACGGTCGTGAGCATCACGGGACTTTTCGGATCGACTTCAATGACCGCACGCAGACGCTTTATGTGAACGTCCAAGGTCTTCGTGTCGCCAATGTAATCAGATCCCCAGATGCGATCAATCAGCACTTCACGGGTGAGCACGCGACCGGCATTTTCCATCAGGATTGCCAAGAGGTCGAATTCTTTGCGACGGAGGTGGACTTCTTCTTCTCGCACCATTGCCCGGCGGCGGTCGAGTTCTAATTTCACATCGGCGAGTTCAATGACTTCAAAGCCGTCGCCTTCTTCGGCAGCAGGCTCTGCTGCTCTTCGACGAAGGACTGCCCGCATTCGAGCAACGAGCTCTCGGAGCCGGTAGGGCTTCGTGACGTAGTCGTCAGCGCCAATCTCTAAAGCAACAACGGTGTCGATCTCTTCGCTCTTGGCCGTCACCATGATGATCGGGACATCAGAACTGCCCCGGATCGAACGGCAAACATCGAGCCCCGACATCCTCGGGAGCATCATGTCAAGCAAGATCAAATCAAAGCTGCCTTCATCAAAGGCTTGAAGTGCTTCGACTCCATCGCGAGCGACGGTGACATCAAAGCCTTCAGCTCGAAGGCCAATTTGCAAGGCGTCAATGAAGGACTCTTCATCTTCGGCCAACAGCACAGAAAGGCGAGCCTCTCGAACGCCAGGCTTCTGCTTTTGTTTTTTCTTTTCGCTCATGGACGGCTGAACCGAGGAAGTACCAAGGTGAACGTTGAACCTTCACCTTCGCGCGACACCACATCAACATGGCCTTGGTGATTTTGCGCCACGTGGCGAACAATAGCGAGACCGAGTCCCGTGCCGCCAGTTTCACGACTGCGGCCGAGGTCAACTCGGTAGAAGCGTTC
>CANGPX010000124.1 GCA_947456095.1 Acidimicrobiaceae bacterium | reverse complement strand
CTGCTGCGTTTGACTTCGTCAAGTTCTTATCAGCAGCGAAGAACCTCGCCTCGTGGGATGTGAGCACGGGATATGTGCCGATCACTACCGATGCAGCCAAAGACGCTGCCATTGTCAAGCTCTGGAAGACGAAGCCGTACTACAAGGTTGCCTACGACCAGATCAACACTGGTGGTGCTTCGAATGCAACTGCTGGTCCGGCCATTGGCAACTACTACGCCGTGAACACCCAAGTGGCCAATGCCCTCAACCAGATCTTGACCAACACGTCAACTGATGTGGCAACCGCACTCGGCAACGCCCGCAGCAACGCCGACAACGCCATCTCGAGCTACAACAGCTCGCTGTAGATAACTCAGCGAAGTTCAACAGAAGAACCCCAGCACGAATGTGCTGGGGTTCTTCTGCGCCTCGAGGGACGTCATCTCTGCAAGATGGATGCCTAATTGCTTGGCCGACGAGCCTCAAGTGCATCGAGGCACTCTCGAGCGACTTCTAGCCCACCCATGCCACGACCAATGGAGAGATCCTTCTTGACCGTGCCGTGATAGTCACTTCCCCCCGTGGTCACAAGACCATATTCGGCTGCCAAACGCTCAAGCAGTGCCACTTGGGCGGGGTTAAACCGGGAGTAATAGGTCTCAACCCCAACGAGACCGTCACGAGAGAGTTCTTCTAAGTAGCCGTCGAGTTGGTCTTCACTCCATCCGTACAAGAGCGGGTGTGCAAGCACCGCCACACCACCAGACTCGGCTGCTTTGTCAATGACTGCCTTCGGTGGAAGGTGTGACTTGGCAACGTAGTAGGCGCCCTGGTCGCCGAGATATTTGTCAAAGAGCTCTTGGGAAGTTTCAGCCACGCCTCGCTCAAGGAGCAATGTGGCGAAGTGGGGTCGACCAATACCTTCTTCACCGCCAGCTAACTCGGCGAGCTCGGCAAAGCTCAACGGGCGCTCAAGACCAAGTCCTTCATTGAGTTCAACAACGAGTCTCTCGTTGCGAACTCGTCGGTCGTGCCGCAGTTCATCGAGCATGGTTTGCATGGGGGAGTCGTCTTCAATGAAGTACGACAGGACGTGCACACTTTTGCTCTGGAATTTGGCTGAAACCTCGCATCCACCAATCAGGCGAAGACCAAAGTTTTCTGCTGCCACTCTTGCTTCAGCGAGCCCAGCGGTCGTGTCGTGATCGGTGAGGGCAATAGCTTCGAGGGCTGATCCGTCGTCGAATCGCACTGCGGCGGCTTTCGTGACGAGTTCGGTCGGCGTGTCAGTGCCGTCGGAGCGTTTTGAGTGCAAGTGGAGGTCGATCACGTCTTGAGCGTAACCGCAGGCTGTTCTTCAAAAAAATACCGCCACCCCCTGTGCGAGACTGACAACATGGTCACCGTGCGGCTCGCCAATCTCTCAGGAGTGTCAACCTCGTTTCGCCTAGGCTCGCACTCGTGAAAGAAGCCTGTGGTGTCTTCGCGGTCTACGCTCCCGGTCGAGCAGTGTCGCACCTCACCTTTGATGGCCTCTACGCCTTGCAACACCGTGGTCAAGAATCGGCCGGAATGGCTGTTTCTGATGGGGAATCGATTACGGCGCTCAAAGACATGGGCCTCGTTGCTTCAGTGTTTGATGAGCGCAAGCTCAGCGGGCTGTCTGGCTACTTGGCCATTGGACACACGCGTTATTCGACCCATGGCAAAAGCGACTGGATGAATGCCCAGCCGGTCTACTGCTCGTCACCGGCCATTCCTGGTGGATTTGCTGTTGCCCACAATGGCAACTTGACCAACACTGAAGAATTGGCTGCTCGAGCAGGGATGATGCCTGGCTTTGTCTTGGCCGACACCGGCGTCGTGTCCGAGCTCATCTTGCAGCACCACAAAGCCACCCCCGAGCACGAAACCGTTGACCTGACGGCAACCTTGGCCAAGGTGTTGCCGTGGGTTGAAGGCGCGTATTCACTCACGCTTCTTGATGCTGGTCGGATCTATGGGATCCGAGACCCCCATGGTTTCCGACCGCTGTGCATTGGCCGCCTTGGACCTGAAGATGCTCCCGAAGGTTGGGTCTTTGCCTCAGAGAGTCCAGCATTAGATGTTGTTGGGGCAACCTTTGTTCGTGAAGTTGCCCCCGGTGAGCTCGTCACTGCTGACGCAAATGGCCTCCACAGCGTGCAGTTATTGGAGCAGAAGACTGAGCGCCTGTGCATCTTTGAATTCGTCTACTTTGCCCGTCCAGATTCGGTGCTCCATGGTCGAGAGATCCATGGCACGAGGCGGCAAATGGGTGAACTGTTGGCCGCGCAAGCCCCCGTTGAAGCAGATCTCGTCATGGGTGTTCCAGATTCTGGGGTTCCTGCAGCCGAAGGCTTTGCCCGGGCCAGTGGCATTGCTTATGGCCAAGGTCTCGTGAAGAACCGCTACATCGGTCGGACGTTTATTGCCCCAGATCAAGCAGCTCGAGCCAATGGCGTTCGCCGCAAGCTCAATCCACTGAAAGAAAACATTGCTGGCAAGCGACTCGTTGTTGTTGATGACTCCATTGTTCGCGGCACAACAACCAAAGCCATTGTGCAGATGCTGCGTGAAGCGGGAGCAGCTGAAGTGCACCTGCGGATCTCTTCGCCACCGTTTCAGTGGCCTTGCTACTACGGCATTGACACCCCAAGTCGTGATGAACTCTTGGCTGCTGGGTCGACCTTGGAAGAGATTCGACTTTTCCTCGGAGCTGATTCGATTGCCTACATCACCATTGAAAACCTTCGCATTGCTGTGGGCAAAGCCGACGAAGGCCTGTGTGATGCGTGCCTCACCGGCACCTACCCAGTGCCAGTCAAGTTGCGTGGCGCCGATATTGCCGCGCAGCACCCAGAATCGGTGCTCGCATGACGAGCAGTGAAGTCACCTACGCCAGTGCTGGGGTTGACATTGAAGCCGGTGACGAAGCCGTTCGCCGTATTACGTCGGTTGTTGCCTCAACGCACCGAAAGGGCGTGCTCGGCGGCATTGGTGGTTTTGGTGGCATGTTCGAGCTCGATCTCGAGCGCTACAGCGCTCCGGTGCTCGTTGCTGCAACCGATGGCGTGGGCACCAAGTTGGCCGTCGCCAAAGAAACCGGACGCCTTTCGACCGTCGGCATTGATCTTGTGGCCATGTGCGTTGATGACCTGGTGTGTTGTGGCGCTGAGCCATTGTTCTTGCTTGACTACGTCGCCGTTGCCCAACTGAACCCCGCTGAACTTGAACAACTCGTGATTGGTGTGGCCGAAGGCTGTCGCCAAGCAGGTGTGGCACTCCTCGGTGGCGAAACGGCCGAACATGCCGACACCATGGCCGCTGGCGATTTTGACTTAGCTGGTTTTGCCGTTGGCGTCGTTGAGAAACACCACCGCTTGGACGCAAGCCTCGTGACGTCAACCGATGTGTTGATTGGTTTGCCGTCTCCGGGCCTTCGCTCCAATGGCTACACCTTGGCTCGACATGTGCTGCTCGAGCGAGCGCAACTTCCCCTCGATGGCCCAGCCTGGGAAGGGGCAACAACGACCTTGGCCGATGAACTTCTTCGCCCGAGTGTCATCTACACGAAACCTGTCGTTGAAGCACTTCGTGCCCACCCGGGCAAGATTCACGCCATTGCCCACATCACTGGTGGTGGCATCGCTGGCAACCTCGTGCGGGTGTTGCCCGCCGACGTTGACGCAGTGGTTGACTTGAGCGCGATTCCTCGCCCACAGATCTTCAATGAGATTGCTCGGCTCGGACCAGTTGCAGAAGAAGAGATGGCACGGGTGTTCAACTTGGGCCTTGGCATGGTGTTGGCCGTTGACCTTGCGTCAGCTGCCCACGTGATTGAGACCTTGGGCCGTGCCGGTCAAGAAGCTGTCATTGTTGGAACGTTGAAGGCTGGAACGAAAACGGTGGAGGTGAAGTGAGTACGCATCGAGAAGAACTTCGTCAGCATCTCCTCACCCACTCAGTTCGACGCGGTGACTTCACGCTCAAATCTGGTCGGAAGTCCTCGTGGTTCATTGACTCAAAGCAAACCGCCTGTAGGCCTGAGTCCAT
>CANGPX010000123.1 GCA_947456095.1 Acidimicrobiaceae bacterium | reverse complement strand
CCCCTGCCATTGCGGCGATGGTGCACATGGGGTCTGGCCAGTGCGTTTCCTTCTCCCACATCGGAGAACCATCTTCTTCTTTGGAATAGGTATAGCGACTGGCGAGATTCTTCGGATTGAAGAGATGGTCAGAGACATACATCCCGCCGTAACCAAGGTCGTCAGAGACCTGGGCCAAGTGAATGATCTGTGTCGCGTCGAGGAACGACGTCGCTTGGTGGAACCGCATTTTTCCCCCTCGGAACTGATGCCAAGGTAGTCGCGTTTGCTCACTACCTTTAGGCTGACTCGCACCATAGTTCGACTGGGAGTAGGGAACTAGAACCTGTTACAGTCGCCAAAGCCGCCACTCATGGGGAGAACCGACATGCACCTCGAGGAAACTGCAGCCCAACTCGAACTGAGAGCAGAACTCCGGCGGTATTACGCCGACCTTCTGTCGCCAGACGTTCGTGCCGCCTTAGCTCTTGAAGGCGATGGCACCGACACCTGGCGAGAAGTGGTTCGCACCATGGGCAAAGACGGCTGGCTCGGCATTGGTTGGCCGGTCGAATACGGCGGCCAGGGTCGCCCAGCGACAGACCAATTCATTTTCTTTGACGAGACCCGCCGAGCTGGCGCTCCGTTCCCCTTCGTCACGGTCAACACAGTTGGACCAACCATGATGAACTTCGCCTCAGAAGAGATGAAGGCAGAGTTCTTGCCGAAGATCTTGGCCGGTGAAGTTAACTTCGCCATTGGCTACTCAGAGCCAGGTGCGGGTACTGACCTCGCAGCGCTTTCGACCAAGGCACACCGTGATGGCGACACCTATGTCATCAATGGCCAAAAGCTCTGGACTTCAGGTGCCGACCAGGCCGATTACATCTGGCTCGCTGTGCGAACTGACCCTGATGCGCCAAAACACAAAGGCATTTCCATTCTCTGCGTGCCGACAACGGCCGAAGGCTTCGAGTGGAGCCTCATTACGACCGTTGGTGGCAACACGACGACCCAAACCTTCTATGACAACGTGATTGTCCCGGCAGAGAACTTGGTTGGCGTTGAAAACCAAGGCTGGTCAATGATCACCACCCAGCTGAACCACGAGCGTGTTGGCTTGGCAGCGTGGTCGGGACTTGGCCACCTGCTGTTCAGCCAAGTCATGGACTACGCCAAGACAACGAAGCTCGACGATGGTCGTTTCCTCATGGATGAGCAGTGGGTGCAGATGGACTTGGCCCGTATTGACGCAGAGCTTGAATCAATGTGGTTGCTCAACTGGAAGATGGCAGTCAACGTCGCCAAGGACAATGTGACCGCAGCTGAGTCGTCAGCGATGAAGGTGTATGGCACTGAGCGCATTGTTGAGGTCTACCGGCAACTCCTCGGCATTGTCGGTGCTGCTGGCTACCTGACTGCTGGCTCGCCTGGATCGATTCTGGCTGGGCGTTTGGAAGAAGCTGGACGCCAAGCACAGATCAACACCTTTGGTGGTGGGGTGAACGAAGTCCAGCGTGAGATCTTGGCAATGGCGGGCCTCGGGATGAAGCGAGGGGCGCGTTGAGCGAGGTTTCGTACCCTGACCATTCAGCAGCTCTTGGTGAACTTGTTGGTCAGTCCTCAGGTCCAGTTGAGCTTTCGCACGATCCAGTCAACACCGCCATGATCCGCCACTGGGTGGAAGCCATGGGGGATCACAACCCGGTCTATGTCGATCACGACGCAGCGGTCGATGCTGGCTACCCAGGCATTATTGCTCCCCAGTCCATGCTTCAGGCGTGGATCATGCGAGGCCTTCGCCACACGATGGCCTTGGAAGAAGCTCGAGCCACGGGCAAGGTGTCAACGAGTGATGCGAACTCGAAGATGATGGCGCTGTTTGATGAAGAGGGCCGCACCTCAGTCGTTGCCACCAACTGCGATCAAGAGTATTTGCGACCCTTGGTGCTTGGCGACCGACTCCTCGTTCGTTCATCAATTGAAGCAATTTCAGATCCGAAACAAACCGGACTCGGACACGGCCGCTTCGCCACCTCGCTCATGGAGTTCTTTGCCGTGCCAAATGAACTCGTGACGAAAGACGTGACCGGAGAGCAACTGGTCGAGCGCGGTGAGCTCGTTGGCACGATGCGTTTTCGCATCTTGAAGTTCCGCCCAGGAACCGGTGCTCAAGCTCCGGCGAAGAAGCCACCTCGCCCGCGGCCAGCGATCACGGCCGACAATGAGTTCTACTTTGAAGGCCTTCGCGCTGGCGAGCTTCGCATTCAGCGCTGCATTGATTGCGGGACCCTTCGCCACACACCACTTCCGGGTTGCAACCAGTGCCAAAGCCTCAACTGGGACTATGTCGTCTCTGCCGGCAAAGGCGTTGTCTACTCCATGGTGGTCAATCACTACCCACAAGTTCCTGCCTTTGACTACCCGCTTGCTATTGGCCTCATTGAACTGGACGAAGGCACTCGCCTTGTTGCCAACTTGGCTGGCGAAGCTTCGACGTGGGCGATTGGCCAGCGAGTGACTGCGGTCATTGAGCACTTGGACGATGAGCTCTCACTGCCGTTTTTTCATCACGACAACGCCGAGGAGGCGTAATGGACTTCACATTCTCAGAGACTCAAGAGGCCGTTGCCGAAGCAGCAGCTGCGATTTTCACCGGACTCGTCAACCCCGACAGGGTGGCCGAGGTCGAAGCATCAACGGATCGCTTTGACCAAGAGTTGTGGAAGCAGTTAGCCGAGGCTGACTTGTTGTCCCTCGCCTTGCCTGAAGCCGTTGGTGGCGAAGGTCTTGGGCTCATGGAAATTTCGCTCCTGCTTGAAGCGCAAGGTCGAGTCGTCGCCCCAATTCCTCTGCACGCGACCTTGGTGCTTGGTGCGTGGCCCATTACGAAGTTCGGCACCCCGGCTCAGCAAATGCGCTTCTTGCCGCAAATTGGTGATGGTTCCGCCTGTGCGTCTGCTGCGCTGTCTGAAGTAGCCCTTTCAACGGCACAACACTCAAGCGTTACCGCCACACAAACGGAAAATGGCTACCGCTTGAACGGAACCGTGCTTGCGGTTCCTCAAGCCCACTTGGCCAGTTTCATCCTTGTTCCAGCAACTACCGAAAGTGGAGCGACGATCGTTGCCATTGTGGAAACTGCTTCGATTGGCGTGAACTTGGAGCGTGCGCTGACGACGAGTCGTGAGATCCACCCACACCTGCACTTAGACAACGTTGAAGTCGGACCTGAAGAAGTCTTGGCTGGACCACAGTCAGGCGCAGCGGTGCTTCGGTCCATGCTCGAAGCCGCAATGACCTCACTCAGTGTGATCTGTGTCGGTGCCGGCGAAGCAGCGGTTGCCCAAACGGCGACCTATCTCAACCAGCGCGAGCAATTTGGCCGCCCCTTGTCAACCTTCCAAGGCACCATGCTCCGCTTGGCTGATGCAGCCATTGACTTAGAGGCCATTCGAGCAACGGCGTGGAATGCAGCATGGCTCATTGACCAAGGCCACGATGCTGCTGAAGCGGTGAGGGTTGCCAAGTGGCAAGCCTCTGATCGTGGCCAGCGCATTGTGCATGCCACTCAGCACCTTCACGGCGGCATGGGCGCAGACATCTCTTACCCGATTCACCGCTACTTCCTTTGGGTCAAGCAGATCGAGATCACGCTTGGTGGGCCAAGTTTCCAATTGGCCGAACTCGGCAAACTCTTGGCCGCACGTCCAGTCGGTGTCGGAGGTCGATGACATGACGGTCAAGTTCTCCTCCATTGAGGTTGGCGTTGAGCTTCCCTCACTGTCGATTCCCATCACGCGCACGCTCATTGTGACGACGGCAATTGCCAGTCGGGACTATCAAGATGTGCACCACCACCATGAACTTGCCCAAGACCGGGGCAGCAAAGACATCTTCATGAATATCTTGACGACCAACGGCCTTGTTGGTCGCTTTGTCACTGACTGGTCAGGACCAAAGGGTCACCTGAAAGAAGTCAACATTCGCCTTGGTGCACCGAATTATCCCGATGACACCATGGTGCTCACCGGACAAGTTGCTGCCGTTGAGGTAAGTGAAAGTGACCCCACCCGCAAAATGGTGAGTGTCTCGATTCGTGGAGCAAACAGCCTTGGTGACCATGTCACTGGCACGGTGCGCCTGAGCGTTCCAGGAGAAGAGAACTAATGGCGAACCACGCATT
>CANGPX010000122.1 GCA_947456095.1 Acidimicrobiaceae bacterium | reverse complement strand
GCCGCTGACTGGTGCAGTTGGGGCTCCACTCAACCCGGTGGCGCTGCGCTAGACCAGTCCTGTTTGCACTGACCTTGTTTCGTCATCATCGTCAGCGAGAGGTCAGGAGAACTCTTGCCGCCTCACCGCCTTCATGGAGGCTCGGATCTTGCCGCTCAAGTCACCAAACAACGGGGCCTGTTGCCGCTAACGCCATGCCTTCAGCCCGAACTCCCTTTGCCACCAGATCTTCTGCCCCAGCGGTCCACACTTCGCGCAGGTGATAGTGCGGGACATGGGGGAACAGGTGATGCACTGCGTGGTGATCGTGGCCCCGAATGAGCAGGCCCGATAAGGGAAACACGGCAACTCGAGTGTCGACATAACGACCGGTGCTGTTTGCTGGGTGATGAGGAAACCAGGCAAAGACCATCAGGAGCCACAAGGCCTGAATCCGCGACGGGACATACCAAAGGAGAAAGATCGGCCAGAAGATTCCCATGAGACCCGCAACGACGAGGACGACCATGGTGAGCACCCAGTAGCGAAGTTGTGCGAGTCCGCCTTTTCGGTCGCCATCTGCTTCAAGTGAACGCTGAAGCGTTTTCGGGAGCAACTTTCGTGCTGGTGGAACAAAAGCAAACACCGGGAGCAGTGACTGCAAAACAACAACGGCAAACCACTTGGACACGAGCCCCGGAAGTGACCCTGCGGTGTAATAGTCCGGGTCGCGACTTGGGTCATTGGTAAAGGCGTGGTGACGCATATGCGACGGTTTATGCGCCGCGTAAGAGATCCCAGTTGGGATGGCGCACAGTGACCCAATGGCGTGCTCGAGCCGTCGATACTTGGCTTGACGCCCCGAGATATTGCCATGAGCTGCTTCATGGAGCGGCATGTAAAACGTCGAGGCAAGGGCCGTATTGACGATGAGGCCAAGCCAAAGCGGCAACACCCCACACAGGCCCAGCACCAAGACACCCGCATACAACATTGCAAAGAAGACAAACGTCGCAACAATCCGAGGTTCAAACGAACCAACAAAAGGGGCAACAAGTGCTCGCTCGACTTGCAGCGCGGCTTTTCGACTACTCGTCGCGTCAAGTCCTGGTGTTTCGTCCATTGGATCGAGGGCCATGGGTTCACTCTCTCTTCCTCGAGCCCACACCACTGCGAGGTGACGAGCTCCGTCACGCTTTGTTCAGTTAGGCGCTTGCCTTTGCCGCAATGGCTGCTTCCATTGCGTCAAGACCCTTGGTGATTGCGTCGCGTCCCGCTTCGTCCAATACCGCATAAGCGGCAACAACGAGCTCGTCAGTTAATTCATCGGCCCGAGCCAAGGCTTCAATGTCGTGCTCAGTGACCGTTGGAATTTCCTCATCTGACCAACCAAACATGCCCCACATTTCTGGGCGTCGGGCAAAGTGGGCAACCGTTGGCTCAACGCCACTGGCAATGAGGGCAACAAGGTGTGCACAGCCCCGGTACTCACGAAGAATGGTGGTCAGCTGCATGGCCCGAGCTGGCAGATCTTCGGCCAAAGGCTCTGCCGCGTAACCGGCAAAAAGTGGATAGCCAGCACCATTGGCCTTGGCGTAGTTGAGCACTTGCTCTGCAGCTTCGCAGTACGCCTCAAGCTCAGGCAGGCCACTGAAGGTTGCCCTGCCAAAGTCGTGGGCGGCGGCCATGTGCTCACGTGCCGCTTCACGTGGGGAAACCTTGGACTTGCCTTCGTTCCACAAGAACTCAACCACTGCTGGCTTGAAATAGCCAAACGATGCAGCAACAACGGCTGGTTCAACATCGCCAAGCACGCCGCCTCGACCAACGCCATAGAAGGTGAAGGTGTCAAGGCCAAGTGCTTCGCCACGGGCAGTGGTTTCGGGCACGAAGTAATAGGCCCAGCCCAGGTCATTGATGCGGCTGCAGGAATCGGCGAGGAATTGTGCAAGTGGCATGTCCCTATCCTGCCACCAAAAAGAACCGAAGAAAGATGGCGGTTACGCTCTTGCCATGGCGCATCTCGACTCCTCACCACTGACAGACGCCCAGCAAGCCCGGCGTCAGCGGGTCATCGACGCTGCCATGGACTTAGCCGCTGAAGGTGGCTACGAGGCCGTGCAGATGCGCGACGTGGCTGCTCGAGCTGGTGTCGCCATGGGGACGGTCTACCGTTATTTCTCCTCAAAAGACCATATTTTGGCTGCAGCAATGATCTATTGGACCGAGGTGCTCTACCTGCAGCTCGATAAACACCCACCTCGTGGGGTGACCCCAGCTGACCGGGTGCTTGATGTGCTCGACCGAGCACTGCGTGCGTTGAACCGCGTGCCAAAACTCGGGGCCGCACTGTTCATGTCGATTAACTCTGCTGATCCAGCCGGTATTGAAGCGCAGCAAAGTGTGACCAAAATGCTCGACGCCATTGTTCTTCGCTCCATTGGCGACCACCCGCCTGTCGATGAAGAAAATCGCAGCCGCATGATTGGCCACATCTGGTATTCGGCCATGGTGGGTTGGGTCAATGGCTGGTCTTCTATTGAGCGGGTCTATAAAGAACTCGAAATTGCGGTCGACCTCTTGCTCCCCTCTTCCTGAGCAGAGGCGAAGGCTGTTCGTATCTCCTCAGCACATGCCGCGGTGGGGCCTGCAGGGCAGGGTAGGTTGCGAGGGCAGTCAAGTCTTTGGGGGGTGCGATGGTTAAAAATGACGGCAAGCCCGTACCAAGCCACGGACCAGTTCTCCCTCTCGACCAGTGGCGTCACCGCCCTGGCATTGAAATGGACGAATTCGAGCTGGTCTTAGAAGACCACATCGTTCGCTATTCAGTCTCGTCGAATGCAAACGCCCACGGCCCTGAAGGTCCGGGTTCTGAGCCCATTTGGGCCATCAACCTCCATGGCTACTTGGCCGGAGGTGAGATGTATCACCGAGAAAGCTGCGCCCTTGCTCATCGCATGGGTTGGAGGGTGGTCAATCCCTCACTCGCCGGTTTTGGTGGATCAGACCCACTTGATTGGGCAAATCTCTCTATTGCCACGATGGCTGCCCAAGTTGAAGCACTGCGCAAGCACTTGCAACTCGGCCCAGTCGTGATCTTGGGCCACTCAATGGGGGCTGCGGTTGCGATTGAGTACGCCACCAAGTACCCAAATCACACGATCGCCGTCATCTACCGAGACGGCATCGCGACGCCCTCATGGCAGCAGCGCGAAGGAGTCATTCCTCGCCTCGTGAGCAAAGTCGTTCCTGACCTCGCACCGGTTGCTGACATGGTTGCCGCCGTGGCGCTCGATCTCCCCGACCTCATGGTCGGTCGCCTTGTGGCCACACTGCGTTCGGTCTTGCCAGATGTGCGACGAAACTTGAAGACTTTGGCTCACGCAGTACCGCTTGGCTCCATGCTGTTAGAGGTTGATCAGCGAGACCAGGTCATCGCTCTTGGCACTTCCAATATTCCAATCATGGCGGAATGGGGATGCTTTGATCACCTCACTGATGCCACAACCGCCGATGAATTCGCTGAGCTCTCCGGCAAAACCGTGCAGTGGGTTCCAGGAGGACACTCATGGATGCTTGCTCGCCCAGGCGGCCAAGCAGACCTACTGCAGCACACTGAAGCTGGAGCCCAATTCATGGTGGAGTTACTCAGCCGAGCAAAGGTGCTTCGGCGCAAGCACCGGCGAAGGGTCGCTCAGGCTTCGTAGTACTCGTGCTCTTCGTCAAACTCAACGGGGAGACGAATCACGAAATGTGCCCCCGGTCCCGTGGGAGCAATTTCAACCGTTCCGCCGTGGAGCGCAACAATCTGGGCCACAATCGCAAGACCGAGCCCCGTTCCCCCGGTGCCACGGACGCGCGAGCTGTCGCCCCGGCTGAAGCGGTTGAACAAGGTTGCTCGCAGTTCTTCGGGAACACCTTTACCATCGTCGGCTATGACGATCTCAGCGTCGTGTCTCGTGAGGGTGGCTTGAAAGGTCACCGTTGAAGAGGCATAGCGCTCCGCGTTATCAACGAGATTGCGAATCGCGCGACGAAGCAGTTCAGGGTCGCCCGTGACTCGCACCGGGCTCACTGCCTTAGCGTTCACCTCAACGCGTCCAATTTGTCGAAGACGTTTAGCTTCGCTCAGTAAGAGATCGTCGAGGTCGACGTCGCGTTGTTCAAGAACTAAGGCATGCTCATCTGACTTGGCCAAGAGCAAGAGGTCATCGACGAGTCGGTCAAGACGCGACGCCTCATCGGCCAAGATCTTGGCGGTTGCTTGGACACTTTCGTCTTTGGCTCTGGTCTCAAGCATTTGGACTTGCACCATGATTGATGCCAACGGACTGCGCAGTTCATGACTCGCATCTGCCACGAACTGTCGCTGCTGATT
>CANGPX010000121.1 GCA_947456095.1 Acidimicrobiaceae bacterium | reverse complement strand
TCGCGGCTAGCGTTGAGTTTTGCAAAGGAGTTCGCTGTGCGTGTCCTCTTGCAGTGCTGGCGTCCGCCAGACAGTACAAGTGAAGGAGGATCGCTCCAGTGGCATCCGGAACGGTCAAGTGGTTCAACGCGGAGAAGGGTTTCGGCTTTATCTCCCAGCCTGATGGTGGTAGCGACGTGTTCGTGCACCACACTGCAGTGCAAATGCAGGGCTACCGAGTCCTCGAAGAGGGTCAGGCAGTCGAGTTCGAGGTCGAGCAAGGCCCTAAGGGTCTCATGGCCAAGGACGTTCGACCTATCTAGTCGACGTTGCAACGCAACTGAGAGGCGGCGCCGATTTCGGCGCCGCTTTTTCGCGTCCTTCTACCCTTTTCATCTGCCACCATGGAAAGGCTCCGTCAAGGGCAAAGTCGGGAGAGGACATGACCATGTGGTCATTAGCAATGATCACGAAAGATGCCACGGCAACGCTCGAAGCGGCACTCACCTCAGTGATGCCATTTTGCGATGAGTTGGTGGTGGTCGACACGGGATCAAGCGATGACACTGTTGACCTTGCCCGTTCTCTTGGAGCCAAGGTTTCGTTCTTCACCTGGACCCATGATTTCTCTGCTGCTCGGAATCAGTCGTTTCTTCGCTCAAGTGGCGAATGGATCTTTTGGATGGATGCCGATGATGTGGTGGCGGACGAAAATGTTGAACACTTTCTTGAACTGAAAAGATTCCTCGCCGGCAAGACAGAGTTCGACTCGGTATGGACCAATGTCCGCTCGTTCAACGGCGCAGGTGAGATGCAACATCTGTGGTCGAAGCCGAGGGTGGTGCGGCGAGCTGCTGGGATTCTTTGGAACGGGGTGGTTCACGAGACCTTAGAAGTCGCCACCAATCGTTCAACGTTTTGGCCGAGCGCGTGGATAGATGATCATGCAACCGCCCTTCGTCCACGAACGACGCGCAACTTAGAACTCTTGGGGCGTGCCGTAGCCAATGGTGATCGCACGCCAAATCACCTCTACAGCTTGGCTAATGAACTTCGTGACCATGAACGATTTGGGATGGCCGTTGCCACCTACCGGGATTTCCTCGAAGTTGGCCATGGGTGGAAACGCTTTGATGCGCTGATGTCACTTGCGCGCTGTCAACAAAGCCTTGGCTCGCACAACGGGGCTCGAGCAACCTTGCTGCGCGCTGTTGGAGAAGACCCCACACGGGCCGATGGCTTCATCGCGCTTGGTGAAATGGCCTATGAGCAACGCCAGTGGAAGGCAGCGATTTCATTTTTCCAAGCAGTGATTGGCATGGAACAGCCATCAAGTGGCATCACGGTCGAGGGTCACTACAGCTGGTTCCCCTATGACCGCTTGGCAATTTGTTATGGCGAACTTGGTCGCTTCGATCAAGCCATTCATGCCACGCACCAAGCGCTCACCACGTGCCCCGAAGTCGATCGCCTGCGGTCGAATCTCGCCTACTTCGAACAGTGCAGAGCGGCTAAGCAACAAACTTAAGTTGATGTTCGCTTGAAGTCCTCAGCATGGTTACTATGAAGTAACTGGAGCTTCCCACCCGGGAAGACAACAAGGTTGAAAGGCCTGGCTGTGGCTGATTTCTCGATGGAACTGAACGAAGACCAAAAGACCGTGCAGTCGTGGGTCCACGACTTCGCTGAAAACGTGATGCGCCCAGCTGCTCACGAATGGGATGAGCGCGAAGAGACTCCGTGGCCCATCATTCAAGAAGCTGCCAACATTGGCCTCTACTCAATGGACTTCATGGCCGACGCCTTCAGCGACCCCATGGGCCTCAAGATGGTCATTGCCTTGGAAGAACTCTCCTGGGGCGACGCAGGAATCACCCTGGCCCTCATGGGAACCACGTTGGCTGTTGCTGGCATCATGGCAAACGGAACCCCAGAGCAGGCCATGGAGTGGGTGCCGCAGTGCTTTGGCACCCCAGATGACTTGAAGCTCGCTGCCTTTGGCGTGTCAGAGCCAGACGCTGGTTCTGACGTTTCGTCACTCAAGACCCGTGCGGTCTACGACGCAGCAACTGACGAGTGGGTCTTGAACGGGACGAAGACCTGGATCACCAATGGTGGCATTGCCCACACGCACGTCATTGTTGCTTCTGTTGAGCCAGAACTCGGCGGACGCGGCCAGGCTTCGTTCGTTATTCCTGAAGGCACCAAGGGCATCTCCATGGGACAGAAGTTCCAGAAGATGGGCATTCGGGCAAGCCACACTGCTGAAGTGGTCTTGGACGACTGCCGCATTCCAGGACGGATGCTGCTCGGTGGGAAAGACAAGCTCGACGAGCGCTTGGCTCGTGCCCGCGAAGGCAAGAAGTCTGGTGGTCAGGCAGCAATGAAGACCTTCGAGGCGACTCGGCCATCGGTTGGTGCTCAGGCACTTGGTATTGCTCGTGCGGCGTATGAGTTCTCACTTGACTACGCCAAAGAGCGCAAGCAATTCGGTCGTCCAATCATTGAGAATCAGGCGATTGCCTTCAAGTTGGCCAACATGAAGATGAACATTGACGCTTCGCGCCTGCTTGTGTGGCGAGCTGCGTGGATGGGTGCAACTGGCAAGCCTTTCACCGCTGGTGAAGGATCCATGTCGAAGCTCTTCGCCGGTGAGACGGCTGTTCGTGTGACTGAAGATGCGATTCAGATTCTCGGTGGCTACGGCTACGTGCGCGAGTACCCAGTTGAGCGCTGGCACCGTGACTCAAAGATCTTCACCATCTTTGAAGGCACGAGCGAGATCCAGCAGCTGATCATTGCTCGTGCGATCTCGGGGATCCACATCAAGTAGATCCAAGGCTTGTATGCCGGGAAGTTCCAAGGGCTTCACTCGGACGTTCCAGTGTTCTTGCTGACTTGGCGACCAGATCCTGGCTGAGAACTCAGGTAGGGAAGAGAGTGGTTGTTCCCACTCTCTTCCCTGCAAGGTTTTCCAAGGGAAGTAGATGTTTCAGTTCATCTGCTTCTGAGACTTCACAGATTCCAGCAAACCCGGCGAGATTCATTCCATGGTCCATTCGAGTATTCGCTGCGAACCAAATTGGACCGCGCTCAATGGACTTTGGAGTAAAGCCAAAGAAGCGCACGGGCCTCCAAGACCAGATGCTCAGCGAAGCACTTGAATTTTGGTTATTGAAGACCTCCGGCACTGTGCGAAATGGCCCGGGCGAAGAAATCGGCGGGATCTTGCCAGTACGGTGGGATGAGTGGCAGACCAAGACGGAAGCGGCGTGAAAGAACGAGTTATCAAGTGTTCTTGCCATTTGCCGTCTCGGTGCAACGTGGCGGTGACGTGACCTCATCACTCGCAACTCTTCGTTCGACACTCAAGGTTGAACTTCGGTTGCTCTCGCCCGTCGTTGGGCTCTTCACGGCTTTGCCGGTCGTTGGCGTGTTCACTTGTGGGTTGCTCTTTGGAAACGTCCAAGTCGCGATTGCAATGACGATTGGCGCCAACCTGATTGCCATCGTCTCGTTGATTGGCGCTCCACGCGTCTCGTTGCGGCTTGTCGTCATCGATGCAGTTCTCATGGCGGCCTCGGTCATGGTGAGTTCAGCGACAATGACCACGCTCTGGCTGCATGTCCCGCTCCTCATTCTCTGGTGCTTTCTCGGTGGGCTCCTCGTCGGATTTGGTATCCCGCAAGGAATCGTCGGGACACAAGCGGTGATTGCGTTTGTCGTTCTTGGGCGCTTTGCCGAACAGCCTCACCGAGCAGTGGAACTTGGGCTGGCAGTACTGCTTGGATCAGTGGTTGAAATTGGTGGACTGTTGCTGCTGAGGTTGCCACCGAGTTTGCGTCACCAGCGACAGCAACTCGCTCGCGGACTTGACGCTGTGGCTGATCAAGCGACGCGCACGTCGAGTCAGTCCGTGGCCGACGTTGTTCAAACACTCGATCGTGCAGAAGGAGAGCTCCGTGCTCCATCGCTCTATGGACGAAGCGACGTTCGCGATCTGCGAGCGTTACTCGACCAAGTCCGGCGGATTCGGCTTCAATTGACTTCGCTTGCGGGACTTCGGGCGCGAGTTGAACAGCTCGCAGCTGCTCCAGAAAGAGCGACCCTCGAAACAGTTCTCCTCTCGGCACATGACGTACTGACAGAACTCGCCGACATGGTCCGACAGCCAGCGAACGCGCCAGTACTCGACCGCTTATTTTCAGCGTTTGATGTTGCCCTTGACCAATTCGTCAGTCTTGAGTCGTCACTACCTCCTGAGCAGCAACTGCTCGTTCGTCAATGCATCTCAAACCTTGATGCCCTTGGTGGTCAGCTTCGAGCAGCGAGAGGTCTCGTTGATCGCTTGGGTGGAGGCAATCGCGGCCAAGGAGTCTTCGACCTGCCGAAGCGACGGGCGTTGACCCTAGGTGGGCATGCGCCGAGTCGTCTCTTTGAGGCCCGTCCGTGGTCTAGCC
>CANGPX010000120.1 GCA_947456095.1 Acidimicrobiaceae bacterium | reverse complement strand
CACTGATACGGATCGCAGCAAGGGCCACCGCGGCCTCACCCAGTTCCTCGTGCCAAAGCCCATCACGAACAGCCATGGCTTTGTCATGACCCAAGATGCGGCCGCTGAAGGTCGAAGCGATGACAACGGCAAGATCGAGGGTCGCCCCATTGACACCATTGGCTACCGCGGTATGCACTCGTATGAACTCAGTTTCGATAACTGGTTCATTGCTGATGAAAACGTTATTGGTGGCGAAGAAGGCGTTGGGAAGGGCTTCTACTACCAGATGGCTGGTTTCGAAAACGGCCGCATTCAAACTGCGGCTCGTGCTGTTGGCCTCATGCAAGCCGCCTACGAAGCCGCCTATGCCTACGCCGAGAACCGAAAGGTGTTTGGCTCATCAATCCTTGAGTACCAGTTAACTCAGGTGAAGCTCGGCCGGATGACCGCAATCATCCAAGCGTGCCGTCAGTATTCCTATGAAGTAGCAAAGCTCATGGCCAAGGGCGAAGGAACGCTTGAGGCATCAATGTCAAAGGCTTACGTCTGCAAAGCAGCTGAATGGGTTACCCGTGAAGCAATGCAGATTCACGGAGGCATGGGCTACGCAGAGGAATACGCCGTCAGTCGGTACTTCGTTGATGCTCGAGTGCTGTCGATCTTTGAAGGTGCCGACGAGACCTTGTGCATCAAGGTGATTGCTCGCCGCATGCTGGAACAACTCGGGGAGTAACCGCCACATTGGCGCTCAACCGAGGAGGCCAAACGTTGGTTCCTTGCTCCGTCGGCAATTGCTGACGAGCAACCCAACTTCTGGCACTCACGATTCACTCAGACAAAAATTCCTCGAAATTGCCCCTCATGTGAGAGGATGGAGGACCATGTTGGTTCCAAAAACTTCACCGTCGAAGACCTTGGCGCAAGCACAGCGAAGCCTCTTTCGGGGAGTTCGGCTGAGCCTTGCACCACTTCTCGTCGCATCAACGTTGGTTGCGAGCGGATTTTCCTCGCAGCAAGTGAGTGCTTCGCCCGTTGGCAGCCTGCAAGCCCAGGCGCAACAACTCGCCGCTCAAGTTTTTTCGGCCAATGCCAAGATCTCTGCACTCGCTGAGCAATACAACGGTGCGCTGTACGAAAAGCAACAGATCGATGCGCAGATTTCACAGACGGTGAAGCAAATCGCCAGCGATCGCGAAGCGGTATCAGCCAATCAGCTCTTGCTCCAGCGCGCCGCAATCAATGCCTACGTCAACAATGGCGCCAACGGCGCCAGTGCGAGTTTGTTCTCCTCGGCCGACAATTCAGCCGTTGCCGCCTCGGTGTATCACCAAGTAGCAGCGAACAAGATTGCTGACGCGGTCAGTGGATTCACTACAGCTGTTGACCAATTGAATGTTCGCCAGTCAACGCTTGCTTCACAACGTGCTCAAGCTGCGGCCAAAATGAGTGCAGCGAGTGTTGCCCGTCAACAAGCCAACCAACTTTCGGCTGAACTTTCCTCACAACTCGCCGGCGTGAAGGGACAACTTGCAGCAGCACTCGCCGCTGAGCAAGCAGCTCAAGCAGCCGCTGCTGCAGCTTCAGCTCGTCGCCAGTTAGAAAATGCCGGAAGTGGATCTGGAGGATACGGGGGGTTTGCCCAGACCCCAATTGTCCCACCGCCGTCATCTGGTCATGGAAGTTCGGTCGCTTCAGCTGCTGAGGCCTACCTTGGCGTTCCTTACGTCTGGGGTGGCACCTCGCCGGGCGGGATGGATTGTTCTGGGCTACTCGTGCTCGCCTTCAGCGCAGTAGGAATTTCTCTCCCCCACTACTCCGGTGCGCAGTTTGCCATTGGCACTCCGGTTCCCGTCAGCAGTCTCCAGCCAGGAGATTTGCTGTTCTATGGTCCAGGTGGCAGTGAGCACGTGTCGATTTACTTGGGTGGCGGCATGATGGTTGAAGCTCCACACACCGGTGCGGTGGTTCGCAATGTTCCCATTCGCTTTGGCTATGACTTTGCTGGCGCACGTCGCATCTAGCGACACCTGTCGCTGAGCCCACCTCCACATGGAGCCAATCCCGGTCATCATTCACTTCGGGCCGCTGTCCATCCACACCTATGGCATTGGCTTGGCACTGACCTTCGCCTTTGCCGCTTGGTACTTCGGCAAACGTCTGGAGCGGGTCGGGCTTCCAACGCATTGGGTGACAACTTTTGTCATCAAAATCGTGATCGCAGCACTTCTTGGGGCTCGAGCCATGCACGTGGTGGCCAATTTTGACTACTACCGAGACCATCTCGGAGAGGTGACCGCCATTTGGCACGGTGGGCTCTCGAGTTTTGGAGGCCTCCTCGTTGCAGTCCCGGTCGGGCTCGTCGCGGTCAAAAAAGCCTGTCCACAGCTCTCTCGGCTCTTCGGACTAGACCTGGTCGCACCAGTGTTGCTTGCTTCATGGGCCGTTGGTCGAATTCTCGGACCCCAGCTCATGATTGCGGGTGGTGGCCACCCGTCAACCGCTTGGTTTGCCATGCACTACGCCGGGCAAGTTGGCGGCCGGGTTCCCGTTCCCCTCATTCAAGCCGCAGAAGATGCCTTGGCCTTCGCCATCGTCATCGCTACTGAGCGCAGACTGAAGAAATCGTTCTTGTGGCGGACAACTCACCACCACCCAGCCGGTGCTGTCACAGCGCTCGCCATGGTGCTGTGGGGATTCAGTCGAAGCGTGGACGAGTTCTACCTGCTCGACGGCGGAGCCAATCTTGGCTCCGCCCTCGTCATCAGCGCAGGTTGTTTGCTCATCGTTGGTGGAGTTGCTCTTGGCATTTCCACTCGCGCCTCTTGGCGCAAAGCAACGTTGCTGCTCGAAGATTCGCCAGCCGCTGATTAGGCGTTTGGCTTCTCCTTGGCTGCTGCGGCCAAACGGTACTCTTCGAGCTTGTCAATGATGCCAAGGCGCTCAACGCCAACTTCTCCGTCAAGGCGTGTCGCGATTTCTTCTGCAGTCCAGCGCTGTTCGGTGAACATGGAGCGAACTTCAACTGGCTGGTTCCAGACAGAAATGCGCTTGTCGACCACGGTGTAGACCTGACCAGTGACGTGCTTGGCCTTGTCCGACAACAAGTACACCACCATTGGAGCAATGTCTTCTGGGTCACCCATTTCAGCCAGATCCATTGGCACATTGGCCGACATGCGGGTGCGCGCAACTGGGGCAATGGCATTTGAGGTGATGTTGTAGCGGTAAAGACCAGCTGCAGCTGAACGCACGAGCGAGACAATGCCGCCCTTGGCCGAGGCGTAGTTCGCTTGGGCAACAGAGCCAGCAAAGGCGCCTGAGGTGAAGCCAATGAGGGCTCCGCCGCCTTCTTGTTTGCGCATGACTGCAGCTGCGTTGCGGAACAAGGTGAAGTGGCCCTTCAGGTGGACAGCAATGACTGCATCCCACTCATCTTCGGACATGTTGAACAACATGCGCTCACGCAAGATGCCAGCCACGCACACCACACCATCAATACGGCCCCACTTGGCAACGGCAGCGTCAACCACGTGACTTCCGCCCTCCATGGTCGACACGTCATCAGCCACGGCAATCGCTTCGCCGCCACCAGCAGTGATCTCGGCAACGACTGCATCGGCCACAGCCGAGGAGGGGTCTTCGCCCGCCATGCCAACGCCGTAGTCAGCAACGACAACCTTGCCGCCTTCAGCAGCAACTGCCAGAGCAATTGCCCGGCCAATTCCATTGCCGGCGCCAGTAATTGCGACGACTTTGCCTTCGAGGAAGTTCCCCATGTGTAGTCCTTTTTCGCGAGTGTGAACGTGGGTCAGAATAGTCTGTCCCCACAGATGCGGTAGAACCTGTTCTAGCAAGTTGGCAATTCGACCGAAGCGGTCGAGGGAAAGTGAGCACACGATGGGTGATCTTGGATTTTGGGCACTGGCAGAACAAGAGCCAGACCACCTGGCAATCGTGACGCCAGACGGCGAAGAATTATCGGCTGGCACCCTGCTTGGCCGAGCGAACCAAGTCGTTCACGCTCTGCGAGGTTTTGGGTTGAAGCCTGGAGACGTGGTCGCCACCTTGCTGCCAAATAGCGTCGAGTACATCGAGATCTATCTCGCCTGCCTGCAAGCTGGTTGGTATCTCGTGCCAATCAACCATCACCTCGTTGGACCAGAAGTTGGCTACATCGTTGGTGATTCTGGCGCCAAGGTCTTCATTGCCCACGAACGCTTCCAAGACGCCGCCCTCATCGCCGCCGAAGAGGCAGAAATTGCCTCAAGCACCTGCTTGGCCGTTGGTGAGATCATTGGCTTCAACGACTACACAAGGCTTCGCAACAACCAACCAACCACACTGCCCGAAGACCGCACCTTGGGTGACGTCATGAACTACACCTCGGGCACGACCGGCAAGCCCAAAGGCGTCTACCGCAAGTTGCTCGGCGTCAACCCAGAACAAGGTGCACTCGCCCTTGTTGGCATCTTGTTCTTGTTCGGCGTTCAGCCACAAGACAACAACGTCCACATCATTGGCTCGCCGCTCTACCACACGGCCGTCACGCGCTTTGGTGGAGCATCGATCCACATGGGCCACACCATTGTCCTCATGGACAAGTGGACCCCGGAGAAGATGCTGCAGCTCATTGAGCAGT
>CANGPX010000119.1 GCA_947456095.1 Acidimicrobiaceae bacterium | reverse complement strand
TCACGCCACTGTCGGTCGATGTTGGACACCCTTTCCCCTATATTTCTGACCGCTCGATCAACCTGCTTGTGCGAGTTCGGGATCCAAAGAGTCAAGAAGTGCGCGTTGCCAGAGTCAAGGTTCCAGACGTCCTGCCGAGGTTCTTTGCCTTAGATGATGCCAACCGGTTCATCACCTTGGAAGAAGTCATTGCTGAGCACTTGGCAAGGTTGTTTCCGGGCATGGACGTTGGCCAGTGGCAGATCTTTCGCATTACGCGAAATGCTGACCTTGTTGTTGAAGAAGACGAGGCCGACGACTTGCTCGTTGCCTTAGAAGCCGAACTTCGCCGTCGGCGATTTGGACACGCTGTCCGTTTAGAAGTCGCTGAACCAGTTGAGCCAGGGCTGCTCGACACGTTGCTTCGCGAACTCGATCTTCGTCCTGATCAGTGCTTTACCTCGTCAGCACCACTTGGGCTTTCAGCCCTGTGGGCCATTGCTTCACTTGATGAGCCTGAGCTGAAAGCAGAACCTTGGACGCCTCTTCCACCAGCTGGCATTTCAACCGCTGATGGCGGCACGGTTGATCTGTTTCAAGCCATGCGGGGTGGCGACATCTTGGTGCAGCATCCCTATGACTCGTTTGCCATGTCGGTCGAAGCCTTCATTGGTCAAGCAGCTGATGACCCAGATGTTTTAGGCATTAAGCAGACGCTGTATCGAACCTCGGGAAACTCGCCAATTATTGCGGCACTCATTCGCGCAGCTGAGCAAGGAAAACAGGTTGCGGCCTTTGTTGAGTTGAAGGCTCGCTTTGATGAAGCAGCCAATATTGGCTGGGCCAAGACGTTGGAAGATGCGGGAGTGCACGTGGTCTACGGCCTCGTTGGCCTGAAGACCCACTCAAAGACCGCCATGGTGCTTCGTCGTGAAGCACAAGGAATTGTTCGCTACTGCCACATTGGGACGGGGAACTACAACTCAAAGACGGCGCGGCAATATGAAGATCTTGGTCTGTTCACCGCAGATCCAAAGGTCGGCGAAGACGTTGGGCAACTCTTTAATTACCTGACCGGATTTAGTCACCACGTGACCTATGCGCGACTGCTCGTTTCGCCCGTCACGCTGCGCAGCACCATTGTTGAAAAGATCCACGCTCAGCGTGGCCTTGGCACGAGTGGGCGGATTCGCTTGAAACTCAATGGCCTGACCGACCCTGCGATCATTGATGCGCTCTATCAGGCCTCAGCCGCTGGCGTTACGGTCTCGTTGTGCGTGCGCTCGCTGTGCTGCGTTCGAGCTCAAGTTCCCGGGCTCTCGGAGAACATCTCCGTGCGCTCTATTGCCGGTGAGTTCCTAGAGCACAGCCGCATCTATGGCTTTGGTGCACCAGAAACTGGTGGGGAAGAACTGTTCATTGGCTCAGCTGATCTCATGGAGCGAAACCTCGATCGGCGCATTGAGGTGCTGACCCCCGTGCTCAGCGAACCGCTCAGAGATCGCTTGTCGACGTTGCTCGATCTCGTGTTCACCGATGACCAGCAGTCGTGGATCTTGCAGTCGAGTGGCAATTGGGTTCGCCAACATGGCCCAGCTGGGATTGCCCTCCAAGGAGTCCTCAAAGTTGAAGCGAAGTCTCGCTCTCGCAGGTGGCTTGAAGTTGCCACCGAAGTCAGTCGCAGCGGACTTTCTTAAGAGCCACTCGTGATCTCGCCTTGAGGTGAGCGTTTGACGAGTTGCCATGGGCCAATGCGCAGCGAGAGGTATGAGGCCCCACCGAGCGGAATCGGAAGCCAGAAATTGAACAAGCGGTAAGCCAAAACAGCAAAAACCGCCACGCCACGTTGCACATGGAATCCAACCAAGGTCGGAATGAGGACCCCTTCAATCACGCCAAGGCCACCCGGGGTGAGAGGGATCACCGCCAAGATGTTGGCGAGTCCGTAAGCCACCAGCAAGTCAATGGGGTTCATGGCCACGCCAAATGCCCACACAAACACCCACAAACTCATCGCATCAAGCAACCAGTTGCAGGTAGCGAGGCCGAGAGAACGCCCAAGTACTGTTCGGTTCTTGATGAGAACCGTGATGCGTTCAGCCACCGATTTGAGCAGGCGATCGACGGTTTCAGCGTTCAAGAACGGGAGGCGCACCGCCAGGCGCATGATCCAGCTGTCTGCTCGGCGTTGTCCACGAGACAACAGCACCAATGATCCAGCAAAGGCGGCAAAGAGCACGACGCCAGCGAGAGCGGCATAGCCATACAACGGGTTAAAGCCGTTGAGAGGAATGGAAATAAATAGGGCACACCAGAAAATGCCATTGAGGACCACGGCAGACCCAATGGCTTGAACGCCAAGCCCAAAACCGGCCGTAGCGCCAGGAACTCCAGCAGTAGTGAGGAGGCGATAGCCAAGCGCTCCACCAGTGGCGCTGCCAGCTGGCAATACATGTGACAGTGCAAAGGTCGACAGATTGATTCGCAATACGGTCAGACGACTTGGTGCAACTGGATGCAAGACCGACCGAGTGAGCTCCGCGTAGGCAACGAGCGCACTTGCCTCGCACAAAATCGCAAGAGCAACCAGCACCAAATTGAGGTGTGAGAGCAAGGCGACTGACCGGCGAGCTTCAGCAAAGTTCGGCAGCACCACGTACTCAATGAGAAAAATAATGATGATGACCGTGATGGTTTGAGCGACTGACCGGCGAACCTGCGGGTGTGCCAGCCATGCTCGAGCGGTGTCAAATGGAGAGTTCGCGGCAAGAGCACTTCGGTCATCACCGCGAGCCCGGTCGTCCTCATCCCGATCGTCATTTGTCACGAAGGTATGTTCTCACGTCGCCTGCGGTGATGTGCGCCTCTGTGAGAAGTCTGATCGTCGTCTAGGGTGAGGAACCGTGCGACCGCTTGTGGTGATGCCAACATTTAATGAAGCAGAGAACATTGCTTCCATGCTGCCTGCCCTTCGAGCGGCAGTTCCACAGGCAAATATCTTGGTCGTTGATGACTCAAGCCCCGATGGCACGGCTGAGGTGGTGCGCTCGCTGATGGCAAAAGACAGCGCCATTCACCTGTTATCGCGTCCGCCAAAGAGTGGACTTGGCGGGGCATATCGAGAAGGATTTCGTTGGGGAATTGAAAAGGGCTACGACGCCCTCATTGAAATGGATGCTGACTTTTCTCACGACCCATTGCAGCTTCCGAGTTTGCTTGAAGCTGCAGAAGCTGGGGCTGGTCTCACGATTGGTTCGCGCTACGTCGAAGGTGGGTCAATCCCAAAGTGGTCTTGGCATCGAACCATGCTTTCCAAGGGTGGCAACCTCTACGCATCTTTGCTGCTCGGCCTCAAGGTGAGAGATGCAACTGCAGGATTTCGTGTGTACACCCCAGAAGCACTCGCGGCAATTGGCTTCGAAGAAGTGAAACTCGATGGCTACGGCTTTCAAGTTGAAATGACCGATCGGGCCCGACAAGCAGGCGTGCGCATTGTTGAGGTCCCCATCAAATTCATCGATCGCGAAGTCGGCGAGTCAAAGATGTCTGCTTCGATTGTCGTCGAAGCCCTTGCAATGGTTACTCGTCGGGGGATTCGGCGACGACTCGGCCGCTGAGCGCGGCAAAGAGCTGTTCGGCAGCCCCAGGTAAAATCACGTCGAGCACGGCTCGGAGCTTGAAGGTTGCTTCGTCGAGTTCTTCTGTTGGATCTGAGGCTTGAACGATTCCGCACCCTGCATGCAAGATGAGTTTGGTTCCCTCGGCAGTGGCGCCGCGAATGGCCAACACAAAACGCCCATCGCCTCCCGCGTCGACCGTCCCAGCAATTCCCGCCCATTCAGCCCGGTCAAAGCCTTCGAGTTCGGCAATCGTTGAGAGCGCAAACTCTGTTGGTGAACCGCCAACAGCTGGAGTCGGTGCAATGACTGCAGCAAGTTGCAACGCGTCCGGGCCCGCTGGCCATGGCGCTGTTACCCCGGTGATCTCGGTTCCAAGGTGGGCAATGGAGCGCAAGACCATGAGAGAGGGTTGCCTTGCTGCTTGCACGGAGTCAACGTGAGGTTGCAGCCGTTCAACAATGTCGTGGACGACAAATCGGTGCTCTTGCTGGTTCTTCTCTGAAGCTTCGAGGGCCTGTTCGCGAGCTGCATCAGCATCTGAACCATCAATGGCAACTGAACCAGCGAGAGGGTGGGAGCGAAACCGGGTTCCTTCTTTGGCCACGATGAGTTCAGGAGAGGCTCCAAAGAATCGACCACGTGAGGTCGGAACCACGTACATCGTGCACAGTGGCTCACGAGCGCTCAGCCGGTTCAGAGCTTGGCCGACATGCAAGGGGCGATCAAGAGAAACCGTCAGGCGCCGGCCGAGGACCACTTTTCGAAGGGTTGAGTCCTCCATGATCTTCGTGGCTGCTCGAACAGCTTCCTCGTAGCCGCTCGGTGTGGGAAGGGCAACGGCTGATCGGATCTTTGGCTGGGTGGACGGAAGGTCGAGTTCGTCGCCTGCTTTGGCAACTGTTGGCATGGTGTCTTGCTCGGCAATTGACGTTGCAACCCATGAGCCGTCGGGGCTGCGTTGCACAATGAGCGACGGCACGATGAGGTGTGCTGGGGCAGTAGGGGAGAACGGCAGTGCACCAAAGGCTCGCAGACCCTTGTCGCTAATGCCAGCAGTATCAAAGTGGGTGAT
>CANGPX010000118.1 GCA_947456095.1 Acidimicrobiaceae bacterium | reverse complement strand
TCCAGGGCTGAAGGACAAAATCTTCGACGCTGGTGCTGGACCTCGGACAAGGGTGTCGCCAAAAAGCCACAGTGATCCAAGAGCATCGAGGCGAATGGAGTAGCCACCATCTCGGCCAATGTAGATCTTTCCAGCATGCTCGGCGTCTGAGGTCACCAGACCAAGTGGTGTTGCAGTCCAAGCAAAGGTCGCTGGTGGAAGTGGTTGCGGTGTTGCAGTTGCCACGTGGGCTGGGCTGAGCAACAACGCGCCGCAAAGACCGAGGCTCAGCGCACTGAGGCCCAAGCGAGGTGCACTGTTTTTCCACGTCCAAATCACCTGACAAGTCAAGCAGGCGAGTGTGACGAGAGAAAGTCGCTCACCGGGGGTACTCGGCCAGTCCTGCTAGCCTGCCGACGAGAACACGTTCTCGTGACGTGCTCGCCGTCCACCTTGGAGGAATCGTGTCCAATCCCGTCATTGTCGAAGCCGTTCGCACCCCCATTGGGAAGCGCAATGGCCAGCTTTCTGGTCTCCATGCTGCGCACCTGCTGGCCAAGGCCCAAGTGGGTCTCGTTGAGCGCGCCGGAATCGACCCAGCAATTGTTGAGCAAATCATTGGCGGTTGCGTCACCCAAGCTGGCGAGCAAGCCTCGAACGTCACCCGCACCGCATGGTTGTCGTCGGAGATGCCCTACACCACGTCAGCAACGACGATTGACTGCCAGTGTGGTTCAGCCCAGCAAGCCAGCCACATGATCAACAACTTGATCGTGGCCGGAGCGATTGACGTCGGCATCTCTTGTGGCGTTGAGGCCATGAGTCACGTTGGCCTTGGCGCAAACGCCTTCAATGGCCCAGGATCTTCGAAGCCGCAAGACTTCCCTTGGGACATGCCTGACCAATTCAACGCGGCTGAGCGCATCTCGAACAAATACGGCATCACCCGTGACGATGTTGACTGGTTGGGATTTGAATCTCAGCGCAAAGCTGCCGTTGCCGTAGCTGAGGGCCGATTTGAGCGGGAAATCATTCCCGTTGAGGCGCCAATCGTTGGCGAAGAAGGTCCGATGGGCATTCACGACCATGGCATGCAGACCGTCACCAAAGACGGTGGCCTGCGTGAGACTACTCGTGAAGGCTTGGCCAAGTTGAAAACCGTGCTGCCTGAAGGCATGCACACAGCAGGCAACTCCTCGCAGATCTCCGATGGAGCCGCAGCGGTGCTGTGGATGTCCGAAGAGCGTGCCAAGGCAGAAGGTCTTCGTCCACGTGCCCGCATTGTTGCCCAAGCCCTCGTTGGCTCTGACCCCTACTACCACTTGGATGGCCCAATTTCCGCCACCGCCACGGTGCTGAAGAAGGCCGGAATGACCATGGCGGACATTGATTTGTTCGAAGTCAACGAAGCATTTGCCAGCGTGGTCATGAGCTGGGGGAAGTCCCACAACGTTGACTGGGACAAGGTCAACGTCAATGGTGGCGCCATTGCCCTTGGTCACCCAGTTGGCTCAACTGGCGCACGTCTCATCACCACAATCCTGCACGAACTTGAGCGCACCGACAAGCAGTTTGGCCTGGTGTCGATGTGCTGTGGTGGCGCTGTTGCTACCGGAACCATCATCGAGCGGATCTAGTTCAATGGCAATTGGCACTGAGAATTTGACGTTTGAGGTCGTTGGCAACGTCGCCATTGTGACGATGAACCGACCGGCGAAGAAGAATGCCTTGAGTGTTCCGATGTTGGTCGGGATGGTCGATGCTTGGATGGAAATTGACTCCAACGATGACATTCGCTGTGCGATTTTGACTGGAGCTGGGGGAACCTTCTGCTCAGGGATGGACTTGAAGCGCTCAGACAACCCAGAAGACGCGATCTACCAGCAGCGGATGGCTGAAGACCCGGACCTGCACTGGAAAGCACTCCTTCGCCACTACAGCCTGAAGAAGCCGCTCATCGCCGCAGTTGAAGGCTTTGCTTTGGCCGGTGGCACGGAAATTCTCCAGGCGACGCACATTCGTGTTGCTGGTGAGTCCGCCGTATTTGGGGTCACCGAAGTTGCCCGTGGACTCTTTCCGCTTGGCGGCTCAACGGTTCGCCTTCGTCGCCAGATTCCCTACACCGTGGCGATGGACATGTTGCTGACTGGCCGTCATGTCTCGGCTCAAGAAGCAAAGCAAGTCGGTCTCATTGGTCACGTCGTGCCCGATGGTGCGGCGCTGACGAAGGCAATGGAACTCGCCGAGATGATTTCCGCCAACGCACCGCTTTCGGTTGAAGCTGTGCTGGCGTCAGTCACCCACTCCGAGGGCCTCAGTGAAGTGGAGGGTCTTGCCGCTGAACTCGACTTTGGCTGGCCGATCTTTGCGACGCAAGACTCAAAGGAAGGCATGTTGGCATTCGCTGAGAAGCGCAAGCCGATCTTCAAAAAACAATGACCATGACACCAGCTGCTGGGCGAGACGAAGAGCCACTGTCGGTCCGGCCATCTCCACAGAACCGCTTTGCCGCAGCAATACGGGTACTCACAAACGTGAGTGTTGGTCGTCTCGTTGCCGATGAGGCGCTGAACCGGGCAGCACAAGTTCTTGAAGAACTCGCACCCATGCTGGAAGCAGCTGCAGCTCCGGGGCGTCGTCCACGTGGTCATCCAATTGCTGAAGGCCACCCACAGGACTACTTCTGGACCTCACCAATGGCCGGTCATGCAAATCCGCTGTCGGTCCCGGTTCGCTACTGGGCCGACACCGCAGATGATGGACAGCTCATCATCCGGGGTCTAGCAAATGTTCCCCTTGCTTATGAAGGACCACCAACATGTGTCCATGGCGGGGTTGTGTCGTTGTTGTTTGATGAACTCCTCGGCAACGCCAACATCATTTCCGGACACGCTGGCATGACGGGAACGTTGACGGTTCGCTATGAGAAGCCAACGCCACTGTTGACTGACCTTGACTTAGAGGCGCGCTTCATTGTCCAACAAGGTCGAAAGATCACGACCGTTGCCACGATCTCTCATGGTGGTGTCGTGACTGCAAGAGCGGAAGGTCTGTTCATTGAGGTGCCGCCAGCGCAGATGCTTGGCATTGTCGCCAACAACGCGGCAAACGTTGGTGGGGCAGTGCTTGATGCAGAACTCGCAAGCTACGTCGAAGGACGGGCTGAAAATGGCTTGCGGCCCGAAGACGCCGAGGGTTAAGCCTCGGCCGCCTTCACGAGTCCCTTCATGCATTTTGTGATGAAGGCATGGAGAAACCACTGAAGGAACGCACCAGTTCCTGGCACAGTGGCCGTGAAGGTCTCAGACCAAGAGATGGTGCAACCGGCTTTGTTGGGTTCAAGTTCAACGCTGGCAACGTGGTTGGAAATGGGCATACCTTTTCTCAGTGAATAGGTAAAGCGTTTGCCGGGAAAAAGTCCCGTCACTTCTTCAACAGACCGGCCCACACTGATATGGAAACTGCGCAACGTCCCAACTTGTTCAGTCCCATCTGGAGCCAAGTGCGCCCGCCCAACTGAGCGAATGGGCGTCCACGAGGGCCAAGTTGTGCTGTCGGCAACAAGGGCAAAGACCTGCTCAGCTGGAGCGGTGGTTGAAGCCGTGACGACAAAAAAGCGAGGAGTTGTCGCCATTAGATGGCCTTCTCGCGACCTTCCCAGAAGGGGTCACGGAGTTTGCGCTTGTAGAGTTTTCCCGACTCGTCACGAGGAAGTTCAGCCTTGAAGTCAATGGCCTTTGGGGTCTTGAATTTGGCCAACTTGTCGGCGCAGTAGGCAAGGAGTTCTTCGCGCAGCGCGTCATCTCCAACAATGCCTTCAGCAGGTTGCACCACTGCGTGGACTCGCTCGCCCCAGTCGGCATCAGGAATACCAAAGACGGCAACGTCGTAGACCTTGTCGTGGCCCTGCATCACGGCTTCAATTTCAGCTGGGTAGATGTTGGCTCCACCAGAGATGATCATGTCGGACTTGCGGTCACACAAGAACAAGAACCCGTCTTCGTCCAAGTAGCCAATGTCCCCAACGGTGAAGAAATTGCCCACCCGGTTTTTCTCAGTCTTTTCCTTGTCCTTGTGGTACTCGAAAGATGAGTTGGCCATGGCCATGTAGACGGTGCCAATGGCACCTGGTGCCTCAAGACGGTTGCCCTCATCGTCGAAGATCGCGAGCTCTGAGTTGGGCCATGCTTTGCCAACGGTTCCAGGCTTTTGCATCCATTCTTTTGCGTTCACCACCGAACCACCGCCTTCAGAAGCGGCGTAGTACTCGTCAATGGAGTCGCCCCACCACTCGATCATCTTGCGCTTGGTGTCAACTGGACATGGCGCTGCAGCGTGGATCATGTGGCGAAGGCTTGACACGTCATACTTGGCTCGAGTGGCTTGGGGAAGTTCCAACAACCGGTGAAATTGGGTGGGGACCATGTGGCTCGTGGTCACCTTGTACTGCTCAATGAGCTGCAGCATCTTCTCCGGGGTCCACTTGTCCATGAGGACAATGGTGTGGCCCATGTGGATCGATGCTCCACCAAAGCGCGTGACGGCCGTGTGGTACAGCGGCGAGCCGATGATGTGGACGTTGTTGTCTTGTGGCTGAACGCCGAACAAGAACAAGATGCCAACAAGGGCGAGTGCACCTTGTTCTGGGTTGACGCCGAGCAACTTGCGGTAGACACCTTTGGGCTTGCCGGTCGTGCCCGAGGTGTAGTTCATGACGTCACCCAAGGTGCGGTCTTCGGGCAGTGTGGTTGGTTGGTTGTTGCGAAGCCTTGTGTAGTCGTT
>CANGPX010000117.1 GCA_947456095.1 Acidimicrobiaceae bacterium | reverse complement strand
TGCTGATCTCAACAGATCGAGATCGTTCGTGAGGTCGTGAATTGACCCATAGGACTGTTGCACTGCATTTCGAATGAGCGCGGAGATGGACAGGCCAGTTTCTGAACTCTGTCGATCGAGAAGTGCGCGGTCTCCATCAGTAAGGGAAATCTGAGTTCTTTGCATGATGTAATATTACATCACTCAATCAACGCTCAACAAGGCGCTGCCTTGAGAAAATCGAGTACGTCGCTGCGAAGGTCACTCAATTTCACTCGAGGACATTTCCTAACGGTGAGTGAAGAGCGAAGCATCAGCGTGAGTTGCCGAGAGATGCATCGTGGTGGGTTGCCAGCCGGCGGCCAGCATTGCTGATCTCGTTGGCGTCGGTAGCGGGAAGTTGAGAAGCCCCTTCGGTGCATAGGGGCTCGAGGCGCCAATGGTGATGGTCACATACCAAAGGCGATGACCGGTGTGAAAGACCGCTTCGGTGTGATCATCTGGTTGGAGATATTCGCCCGACATGGTGACGTCTGGCTTGGTGCTCGTCGCGTGAAATCCCATTGGCCAAGGAATGGTTCCTTGGGCAAAGTTCACCCGCCATGGACTGAGGTCATCGTGAGCCCAGGTGAAACTGGCATAGCCATCGACGACGACTCGGTCGCCGGGCAAGAGCGCTGGCCCGAGTTGGGCGGCAATGCTGCGTAAGTCAACTTCAGGGTAGCGAGCGGTGTGCAGTGCGCCAAAGGTAACAAGCGACAGCGCGCTCACTGAGCACACCGTGAGCACAACTCCTCGACGGAGGCTCCACTGCTGTCGAGCCCAGGTCAGTGCTGCACACAACATGACGATGAGCGCGGGGTAGAGCACTTCGTCGGTTCGGCCTCCACCGAACGGCGTCATCTGCGCCACCGCACCAACTGCTGCCGCGACGAGGACGAGGGCCGGGGCGACGAGTGGTGAAGGACCGGTCCGCCACCTTTTGACGGCTGGAACCAGCGCGAGTGCGATGAGGAAAACAAAGACGACGCCAACCACCACGGCCCAAAGCACCGCAACAGGCGAGGCTGCCTGTGGGTTAAAGCTGTAGGGGATAACGAGGCCAAGAAATCCGTGGCCAAGGCCCGACAGCATGTGTTCCACGCTGAACAGGACTCGATGAAGTGAAGAGACATCGAGCATGTAGCCCTTGTTGGTCCAATTCGCCGACAGCTGGGGGACAATGTGAGAAAACCACAGCACTTCGGCAACAACCGTCGTCAGCCCTACGACGCCAACCACCCCTGCGGTGTGGCGAAGCCGAGACCGATCAGCCAAGCAACTGAGCACCATCATGAGCAGCGCAGCGCCGGTGACGAGCAGGGTCTGGGCCGAGACCAACAAGGCAACCGATCCAACTGCACCAAGGGTCGTTGCTGCTTGCCACGTTGGCCGCCGCCGCCACGCCTCTGCTGCGGCCAGAACACAGCAGGCAATGAGAAAGTCTGCGGCGTATTCCTTCATCCGTGTGGCGTAGAGCGAAGTAACGGGGCCAACGGCAATAACCAGACTTGCGAGGAGGCCGAGGTTTCGAGAAAACGTGAAGTACCGCACGAGGGCATAGATCGCAATGATGCCAACCATGGCGAAGACAAAACTTGGGATCTGCGCCCAGATGGTGGTCTTTGGTCCAAGTTGCAACCATGACCGCATTGCCAGCGAATACGCCGGAGTGGTCGCCACCATCTTGTTGGCGGTGGCAAACGTCACTTTGGCCGGGAGAGCAGCCCACGCGTCATCAAACCACAAGTCGTAGCGACTGAAGCCTGGAACCCTCGTCCAAAAACCAATGGCAACAATACTGACGAGCGCACCGATTTCAACGAGGCTTGGCCGAGGAATTCGCCTGAGAAGGTTGCTCGTCACGCCTCTGTTCTACTCGCGTGTCGCTTCGGCGGTTGAGCACCTTGTTATTCGGCGATGACTGGCACCGGCGGTCCTCCAGCGACGTGGTTCTCGCGAGTGGTTGCTGGGATCAGAAAACTTGCAGCAAACGCAGCAGCGGTGATGCCGGCAGAGACGAGAAATGCCCGGTCGTAGCCGACTGTTGCTGCCTGTGCTTTGCCAGCATCTGTGTGGATGGCGAGCTGGTGAGCCGATGTCCACGCAGTCGATGCTGAGGCGGCAAGCGTGGCCAAAATCGCCAAGCCCAGTGATCCACCGACTTGCCGAGAGGTATTCAAGATTCCAGAAGCGAGTCCGGATTCTGAACGGTCAACACCAGCGGTTGCCGCCATGGCGAGTGGCGTAAACAAAATGCCCATGGCAAAGGCACACAGTGCTCCTGGTCCAATGACTGCTGGAAAATACGACGAGGTCGCGGTGATCTGGCTGAGGGCCAAAAATCCAAGCGTTGCCAGCACCGTGCCAACGAGGACGAGGTTGCGCACACCGTGATGGTGAATGAGGCGCGAACTGATTTGTGCGCCGAGCACAATGGCGAGCGCCATTGGCACAAACGAGAAACCAGCTCTGAGTGCCGAGTAGCCAAGCACTTCTTGGAGGTAGAAGGTCAAGAAGTACCACATGGAAAAAAATGCTCCCCCAATGAGGATCATGACCGCATCGGCTCCAGTGAGCGAGCGGTGTTTGAAGATGCGAAACGGCACGAGTGGGCGAGTGGCCACTTTCAGTTCCCAAATGATGAAACCGCCAAGCAGGACAAGACCAGCACCGATCCAACTGAGCACGAATGGTGAACCCCAACCGCGTTCGACCCCGTGGTCAATGACCGAAACATTGACCACGCCGTAGACGATGGAGGTGAGCGACGCCGTCACAAGGAAAGAACCAACAAGGTCAAGTTTTGAGGATCCGGTTTGAGTGCGGAGTTCTTGGAGGAACAAGACCGCCACGACGCCAACCCCGAGTCCAATCGGCAAGTTGATGAAGAAAATCCACCGCCAACTGAGCCACCCGGTCAACATCCCACCGAGCAAGGTTCCAGCTGCCCCACCGGCTCCGGCAACTGCGCTCCATGCGCCAATGGCCTTCGGTAAGCGAGCGCCGGCAAAGGTGGTGACAATGATGGTGAGGGTTGCTGGGGACAGAATCGCTCCGCCGAGACCTTGCACGGCTCGAGCCACGATGAGTTGCGTTTCTGTGGTGGCAACACCGGCCGCAACCGAGGCGACGGTGAACACTGAAATGCCGGTCAGATAGACGAGACGTCGGCCAAAGAAGTCTGCTGCTCTGCCGCCGAGGAGCAAGAAGCCAGCAAAGGCGAGCACATAGGCATTGAGCACCCACTGAATGCCCGAATAGGAGAACCCGAGGTCATGTTGAATGGTCGGAAGTGCAACGTTCACAATTGACACATCGAGCACGACCATGAATTGGGCCACGCAGGCAATGGCCAAGATCAGTCCATCTGGTGCATGACGATGAGCGCGAGGTTGGTCCATGATTTGCCAAGCCTACGGGTCTCACCCCAAAAAATCCCCCAAGCGCTAGCGGGTCAGCAACATGGCGTAGCAGTGCTCGGCAAGAAGCGCGTAACCCGGTCGAGGTTTCCAACCCTCACGCAATAATTCGTCGTAGGTGGCCGATGGACGCAGCGCATAGGGCAGAGGCGAATACGGGTTGTAAGTGCCTTGGCTGAATCCCACATACCAAACCGCATCGGCTCGATATTCGAGATCTCGAAAACGTCCCGGGACCGACATGTCGTTATTGGAGATGACGGTTGCTTCCGAGGTCGACGCCACATGAAACCCCTGGGGCCAAATGTGACCATGGTCTGGACCGAAGGCAATTTTGGTTGGAGAGAGGTTGTAGTAGCCCCAACCAAAGGAATTGAAGCCGTCAACGACGGTCACGAGGTGCGTTGCGCCACTCGTGGTCTTGGCCAATTTGGCACTGAGGCCCCGCAGATCAATCGTTGGATACCGCGCGGTGTGGAGTACAGCAAAGACCAGGCCGCCAGCAAGTGAAGCGACAACGGCCATGGATGCAAGAACGAGTGATCGTTGCTTGAGCCGTGAGGCTGCTGCATCAAGCAGTGGCCCAAAGGTGAGGGCTGAAAGAACAATGAGCGCTGGGAAAACCGCCTCATCGGTGCGACCATCACCTAAGGGCACTCGGCTGGCAAGTGCAGCCACCACTGCGGTGAGCAGCACTAGTGAAGCTGGAGTGGTCCGACTCAACGTTGGCCGTGAACGAATCGTGCGTCGAACAGCAAGCATCAGTGCCAAAGCAATACAGGTCACGACGCTCACCGCAACTACCAAAGCCCACAGTTTCCACCTCGTTGAGGTTGATGAGAGCGCAATGGGCACTGCAAACAGTCCGTGAGCAATGCCGGAGAAGATCGCGACCAAGGTGTGCCGAGCACTATGGAAGGTCGAGGGATCAAAGAGAAAGCCCCGACGACGCCAGTTGTGATTGAGCACGGGTGGCACCGAGAGCGCAAACGGCAGTGCGACTGCTGCTGCGGCGGTGAAGGTTGCCATGAACACTGCGAGGATTTTTCGGCGGAGTTCTCTCTGCCAAAGCGCAAGGATCAGGACAGCCAACCAGACTCCTGCTATCACCACCGCAGTGGAAAATGACATGAAAACACTGACCACACTGAACACACCGAGGTGAATGAGGTGCTTGCTCGCTCCGTTTCGGCGTACTCGTTCAGCTAGTGCCAACAAGATGAGACCGAGGAGAAAGTCAAAGGCGTATTCCTTCACCCGAGTCGAGTAGGTCACCGTTGTTGGCGAGAGCACCACGATTGAGGTGCCAACAATCTGGACCAGCCGACTGGTGTTCAGGTAGCGAAGGAGTGCTGCGATGCCGAGAACCCCAAGCAGACCAAACAGCAGTGCTGG
>CANGPX010000116.1 GCA_947456095.1 Acidimicrobiaceae bacterium | reverse complement strand
GGGCATTGTCTGTGGTGCCTGGAATTTCGCCGTTGGCGATGTCGTGCCACTCGCCCCGGTTGGAGCGGTGCTGCCGGGTGGCTTTGCCATTGCCAAGCGCAAGATGCGAGGAGTGACCTCAAACGGCATGTTGTGCTCCGCGAGGGAAATTGGTCTCGGTGCAGACACGGGCGGCCTCATGTTGTTGACCGACCTCGAGGGGGCAACACCTGGGCGCAACGTCGCTGAACTCCTCGGCATCACGGCAGATGTGGTTTTTGAATTAACCGCCGAAGGCAATCGGCCTGACGCCTGGTCAATTGTTGGCGTGGCCAAAGACTTGAGCGCACGCCTTGGACTCGACTTTCAGATCCCGACGCTCAGCAATTCGGTCAGCGAACAAGACGTTGACTCGCCATTGCATACCGCATCGGTGATCACACCAAGCCTGTGCAGTCACCTGACTGTGACTCGAGCCCGCAACCTCGCTGTTGGGTCCTCTCCTTCATGGCTCGAGCGACGATTGACCTTGGCGGGGATGCGCCCCATTTCCAATGTGGTTGATGCGTCGAACTACGTCATGTTGGAACTCGGCCAACCAACCCATGCCTACGACTTGAACAAGGTCGCCGGTGCTCATCTCGGGGTGCGCACCGCACACCCAGGCGAGCAGATCATCACCTTGGATGGCGTCACCAGAACCCTTGGCAACCCAGGTCGTGGCCTTGGCGACAGCGCCACCGATCTCGTCATTGTTGATGGTGACGACACCGTCATTGGTATTGCTGGACTCATGGGTGGTGCGAGTACGGAAATTGATGACTCGACCACAGAGTTGTTGCTCGAGGCTGCGTGCTTTGACGCCATGACGATTGCTCGAACCTCGAAAAAACTCGGTCTTCGCAGTGAAGCCTCCAGTCGCTTTGAGCGGGGAGTTGACCCGGAGTTGGCCGCCTTTGCCAGCAGGCGCTTCTTCGAAGTACTGGCCCTCAGTTGCCCGGACCTCGTCGTTGAGACGCCTTCAGTCGTGGCCCATGGAGAGGTTGCAACCCGAACGGTCATCACCGCTTCGTGCGCTCGATTTGGCCGCCTGCTCGGCATCGAGTTGAGTGGTGAAGAAATCAGCAAACTGCTCCATCCACTTGGCTTCCATGTCACTGGGGCTGACGAAGCGTTGCAGATCACCGTGCCGTCGAATCGACCCGACATTCGGTCCATGCCGTTCGGGATTGCTGATGTGGCCGAAGAGATTGTTCGCACCTATGGCTATGCCCGCCTTGAGCGCCGCTTTCCCTCATGGCCAACGCCGGGTTCGCTGACGCACGCGCAGCGCCTTCGTCGTCAGGTCCGCGAGGTGTTGTGCGGCCTTGGCGTCGACGAGGTCTGGACGCCGACGCTCGTTGATGCTTCGGACGCGGTCGCCATTGGTCTTTCGTCAAGAGCCCAAGTCACCTTGGCCAATCCGCTCGCTGAGCAAGAAGCGGCACTGCGCAGTTCACTGCTTCCAGGAATGTTGTCTGCGTTTGCCTATAACGCCGATCGCCGAAACGACGCTGCCCGGTTCTTTGAAGTTGGCACCGTGTTCACGCATCCAACAGCCACGACCACTCCTCGGATGACTCGTGCGGGTTCTGGTGGGGGAGACGAAGCAGCATTGCCGCAAGAGCAAACACTGCTGTGTGTTGCCCTTCGTGGCGAAACCGATGATGCGGCGTCAGCGGTGGCAACGTTCGCGCAAGTGCACCGTGCCCTTCGGTTGAGCGACGTTGAGCTCGTTCAGCCTCTTGACGGTGTCGACGCATCTCCAGCACTCATGGCTGGCGCCCACCCCACTCGCTCCGCCGCCATTTGCTGCGCGAGCACTGGCGTGATCTATGGCGTGGTCGGCGAAGTCGCACCAAGCGTGCTGCAAGATTTCGGCCTCGGTTCTGAGCGCCGAGTGGGACTGCTCGTGTTGGACGTGACCGCCCTAGAGGTGCCCGGTCTCGTTGGTCGGGCATCATTGCAAGCTCAACCGATCAGTAAGTTCCCATCATCTGACATTGACCTTGCCTTCACCTTGTCGAGTGACGTGCCTGCCGGTGCGTTGCGGAAGGTCTTGCGTGCAGCAGCATCTGAGCTTTGTCAGTCAGTTGAACTGTTTGATGTGTATCGAGGTCAAGGGGTGCCCGATGGTTCTCGGAGCCTTGCTTTTTCTCTTCGGTTTGCCTCACTTGAGCGCACCTTGACTGACGCAGAAGTCGGCGCCGCTCGAGCGAATTGCATTTCGGCCGCCGAAGAACTCGGTGCAGTGCTCCGCTAGGTCGGCTCGAGAACCACCGTGTCTCGTTTTCTTGAGGCCAAAATCGATCCACCGAGAATGAGTGGGAATCCAACAATGAGTCCTGTCGTGATGGGCTCTTGCAAAAACACCACGCCGAGGACCACAGCAATGGCGGGGTTGACATAGGTGACGACCGTTGAGCGTGCTGGGCCGATTTCTCTGACGAGCGGGAAGAAACAGAGAAAGGCCACGGCACTGCAGACAATGCCAAGCACGAGCAGTGCGCCAATGGTCGACGAAGAAACATGGGTCGGCAAATGCGACAGGCCGGGGATTGCGTAGGCAATCGCGACGAGGGAGAAGGCCGCTGCGGGGACGGCGACATCATGGACGTGGGTGAGCTTTGTTGCCATGATGAGTGGGCCGGTGGCGTAACAGATTGTCACGAGCAGTAACTCGACCACTGGGCGAACAGCCAAGTGGGAGAAGTCGAGTCCAACGAGTGCGGCAACACCGGCGATCCCAATGCCAAGACCAAGGCCACGCTGCCAGGTGAGCGGTTCGTGCTTTGACGTAAACCGGTAGAGCACGACGGTGACGAGTGGCACGAGCGCCACCATGATGGCGGTGAACGATGAGGTCACTGTTCGTTCGGCATCGGTCATGAGCCACCACGGCAGCCCAATCTCAATGGCAGCAAATGCCGCGATCCAGAGAAAATCAGCCCGAATGGCATTCAGGAATCCGTTTCGCCAGGCCAGTGGCACGAGCACCATACTCGCCAGCAAAACTCTGGCGAAGATGATGGTCGAAGGCTCGAGATCGCGGACCGCTATCCGAATGAACAGGTAGGGGAGACTCCAGATGACGCACATCGCAGCAAACAGCAACAGCCCCTTGCGGCTCATAGAGAAATTCCCTGGCGAAATGCTTGCATAGTTATACGAGTTTCTGTATAGAATTGCAGAATGGATATTGGAATCATCGGAGCATCAGGTTACGGCGGAACGGAACTGCTCCGCTTGCTTTCCGCCCACCCAGAAGCGTCAGTGAAGATTGCCGCCGCTGGAGCCAATGCTGGTGAGCAGCTCGCCACATTTACCCCAGCGCTTGCTGGCGCCTATGCAGACGTTGTCTTGGCTCCAACCAACCCAGAACTCTTCGACGGACTCGACGTCTGCTTCTTGGCCTTGCCGCACGGTGCGAGTCAAGCCCTCGTGCCAGATCTGCTCGACCGGGTGGGCAAGGTCATTGACTTGGCTGCTGACTTTCGGTTCGACGATGAGGCGGTATATGCCACGTGGTACGGCGAAGAGCACTCGCAGCCTCAGTTGCTGAAAGAGTTCGTCTACGCCCTCCCCGAAGTTGATCGAAGCGGACTGCTTGGGGCCAACGCCTTGGCGATTCCAGGCTGCTACCCGACAGCTGGAACACTGGCGCTCCACCCGTTCGTTGCCGGAGGGGTGATTTCCTCCGACCACGTCATTGTTGATGCGGTGAGCGGACTGTCTGGCGCTGGCCGGTCGCCGAGCGATCGCTTGCATTTTGCTCACGCCCACGATGACGTGACGGCCTATGGCTTAGTTGACCACCGACACACGCCGGAACTCGAGCGAAATCTTGGTGGTGCCACCGTGTTGTTTACTCCGCATCTCGCTCCAATTTCTCGCGGCATGTTGGCAACGTGTTACGCCCGCCCCGTTGATACCTCATTCTCAACCGCTGATGCGTTGGCACTGCTCCATGAGGCCTACGACGACGAGCCCTTTGTCCACGTCACGAGCGGTGTGCCCTCGACCAAGGCGACCCTTGGTTCAAACTCGGTTCATGTGACGGCTCGGGTTGATCCGAGAACGGGGTGGCTCATCGCCATTTCCGCCCTCGACAACCTTGGCAAAGGCGCGGCTGGTGCGGCGATTCAGGCCATGAATGCCTCGTGCGGTTTTGACGAAACACTTGGGCTTCCCATTGCCGGGCTGTACCCATGAGTGCAAGCAAAGGAGACGTCAAGTGAGTGTGACTGCAGCGAAGGGCTTTCGAGCAACAGGTGGGTCCATGGGCATTAAGCCCACCGGTAAGAGCGACGTTGCCATTGTGACGACTGCTTCAGGCAAACCAGTCGCTGTGGCCGGAACCTTCACCACCAATAAGGCAGCAGCTGCGCCTGTTCAGGTGACCAAGCGTCACTTGGAAGCGACTGGCCACCAAGCAACGACGGTCATTTTGACCTCAGGGAACGCCAATGCGGCAACTGGTGCTGAAGGCGTGGCCCATGCAATGGAGCTCTGCGCAACGGTGGCACGAGCGTTGGATGTTCCTCCGACCTCAGTGCTGATCTGCCAGACCGGTCTCATTGGCATTCCCTTCCCGTTGGAGGCAACCATTGGTGGCCTCGCCCCCGTCTTGCAGACCCTGGGGAATGACGAAGATGCCGGAACTCGAGCGGCCGAAGCCATCATGACGACCGACACCTTCGACAAACAGGCAACGGTCAAGGGATCGAACTTCACTGTTGGCGCCATGGCAAAAGGTGCGGCAATGCTCGCTCCCAACATGGCCACCATGTTGTGCTGCATCACGACCGATGCCGACGTCGCCCAAGTTGATCTCGAGCGCATTCTTCGTCGAGCGGTCGAGCAAAGTTTCAATCGTTTGTTGACCGATGGTGCGGTGTCGACCAATGACACGG
>CANGPX010000115.1 GCA_947456095.1 Acidimicrobiaceae bacterium | reverse complement strand
TGCGCGATTGATCCGACAGCCGAGCACCAACGTTGTCGCGCTGGACCGAGTTGACGCATCAAGCGTCGGAAGGTTGCTCGCCGCGAGCAGCACCGCCGATATCTGTGACGCGCACGTCGTGATCTGTGCCAGGCGCGAGGCTCAGCGTGTCGTGACGTCTGATCCAGATGGACTCCGTGTCCTTGATCCCACACTCGAGATCCTCGAGATCTAAAAGGGTCCTCTTGAACGAATTCTTTTCTGAATTCGACTACCGGTTGACAGCATGCACTTACCCGAAGTTTGGATGACCTGCTCGGGAAATGAGAACTCTCGCCAAGGAAAGAATCTCAATGCACCCCGAGATTTCCTCTTTACGAGACGTTGGGGCTGCGAAAATTCACCGGTGAGTAGTGCTCTTCGAACTTGGCCACATCGCCCAAGTCTTGGTGGCGACCGATCGATTTTTTGTTGGTGATGAAGTCCTCACGACTCATGAATGGCACGAGTTCACCATTGATGTCGAATTTCACCTGCCGAGACTTCGCATCATCAACATCAACGCCATCGATTCCCGTGAGGAGGTCGATGCGGTGTGGTGGGTAACCCAACTAGATCACGGTGTCGGGACTCAGAAGATCTTCACGGGTGATCTTCAGTGATCCGAATCCAAAAGCTTCTCAAACCACGAGCACCCGGTCAGCGTTGTCGCTGTTCACCCGGAGCCAAGTGTCAAGGTCACAGGTGTAGCGAGGGGCACCGTGCGCAGCGAGGGCTTAGCCACAGGTGACGAGAAAACGAACGTCGTTAGCGAGAAGGAATTGAACAAATTCGCTCAAGTCTTGATCTAGTTCCACTGGGCTCTCAAATCATTTGCCGTCGAAGTACTTCAACGGCGGCGATGCGCTTTGACGGGCCCTTCGCAAGCCAGTGCTGCAAGTCGCTCTACTGCTCATGCAGCGGACGAATCCCGCACCTGGCCGTTCCGAGAAGTCTCGTGGTCACCCATTTGGCCAATGGAGAAGATGGTTAGGACTTGGAATGGAATTCCGACCAGCGAGTTGGAACCAACGTGCTCGCGAGGCCGAGTGTCAAGAACGTGAGTGCGTGGAGCGCATTGACAACACCTCGAGCGACGCGGCTCGGCTGACGCCAGTCGCCGAAGCGCTCTTTGGCGAGTTGCCACGAACGAGCAGCTGTGGCAACTCCTAGAGAGAGTCGTTGCGAGCGTGGCGCCCGCTTGATGGCGAGCACCCGGGCGCGAAAGAACTTTCTCGGGTGGTCACGGCGGCGTGACAAAGAAGTTGGCCGCACGCAGTAGTGCAGCACTCGGTCAGGAAGCATCGCGAGTGGACCGGCGAAGGACAGTCGGGCCAAGAGTTCGGAGTCGGTGGCGAGACCGGATAACTCATGACCTTCGTCCCAGCCACCAACCGCTCGCACCAGATCGGTGCGCATGAGAATTGCCCCCGGTGGAGGAGCCAACTGCGCTCGGGCGAAGTCATCTGCTCTGGCAGGGTTGGAGCAACTGACGAGTGCTCTTCGGTGTTCGGCTTCCCAACCGCCGGTCATCGGTGCGCCATGCTCGTCTCGTGAGTCAAAAGAGCCGCAAACCGCCGAGAAGGCGTCGTTGCCCATGAGCGCTTCGACTAAGGCCGCAAGGCCACCGTCGGCGAGTTCATCATCGCCATCAAGGAAGAGCACATAGGGGGCTTCCGCCATATCAAGACCGGTATTACGAGCCCCATCGCCACCCCGGGTGCGCACATTGTTCATGACCCGACCTCGTGGGTCATTGCCAATGGCTGCGCGAGCGAGATCGGCTGATGCATCTGGTGTTGCGTCGTTGACGACGATGAGCTCCAAGTCGACGCTTGAGCGCAGAACGCTCGCCACCACTCCTTCAATCCAGGGTGCAACGTTATGGATGGGGATGACCACTGAAACGAGTGGAGTGGCGCCCGTCATGACGAAGATCGCCGACTGAATCGGTAGCGGTAGCGGGAAAGCCAGGGCGCACAGGCAACGGTCACGAAGAGGTAGAGCGAGGTCGGGAGTTCATCTGGCCACCGCTCATGAAGCGAAATCTGTCTCTCGGTTGCGCCCCGCCGGCCAGGATTGCCAGCAAGGTTGTGGGTTGGCTCAAGGTGGATGTGGGTGTCATCGTGAAAAAGAGATTCCCGCTCGTCGAGTCCAGCGAAAGCCAAGAGTGACTCCGTGTGTCTTCGCGGGTGTTGCACAAAATCTTCATAGGTCTCGACCGTGAAGCCATGAGGTCGCAGTCGAGGGGCAATGAACCACCGAGTGGCCAAGGTCTGGGCAATCCACTCGACGGTTGAGCGAAGTGGGTGAATAGCAAACAGCGAATCGCCGGGGGAAGTCGGGTCGCGTTTTTCGTGACGCCATGAGTTCACCACCGAGCGGGGGTCGCGTTGGAGCTGCAAGGTCTGCACCTGAAGGTTGCTTCCGAACAACAAGAGTCGATACCCAGGCGATTTTGATGAGTCAACAATCACACTCGAACCTGAGACGAGGGCGATGGCGTCATAGAGTTGGACCATCAACTCGGTGACTTGGGGTGCTGCCACCTGACCGTTTCGTGACTTCCACCAAAGTCCTGGCCAGGTTGAGAATCGTCGGAAGCGATACAGCCCAGCAACGACTGCTGGATCAGGCGAAGACAGCGCTGGATGGACCTGGCTGACCTTTGTCCAAAACTCGCAGGTATCGAGGCGTTCGCCACATCCACAACGTCGAGCCGGCGAGCTCTGCCGCGCCATCCACCACAACAGCAGCTCACCACCGTTGGCGACATGTTGAGACTGACCCAGAATTTCGCCAATGACCGTTGAGCCACTGCGTCCGGGGCCGACCATGTAGAGCACGCGATAGTCGCTCACCCGTCCCCCCAACATTCTTCGGAACACTTGTCGCCGGCTTCATGCTACTGCCGGCTCTTTTTCCTCATTCGAGTTTGTTCTCGAGGCGATTGATGCTCACGACGAGGCGGAAGAGATGGTGGTTGAACGAGATCACTAGCACCAGACATTCAAGCGATTTTTGGCCAAACGACCCTGTGAGCGCCTCGACGAGCTCCAGCGAATCCTCAAATCGTTGCCTCTTTCAACGAACAGCGCCCCCATTGCAGCCGCAACAACATTTCCCCAAGCAGCCTGGGCTTTTCGACCCTTGGCCGATTCGGCTCTCCATCGTCGATGACGAGGCCCGAATCGTCACTGAGGGCGGGGAACGCATTCGAGAGGCCACTGCTCACTTCACCAAGGGCTACCAACCAACAAGAAAGCCCCCGGGCCTCAACTGCGAGGGTTCACCTGAGGTCGAGGTCTCGACGATCACAATGGTGGAGGTAAGGGGATTCGAACCCCTGACCTCTTGACTGCCAGTCAAGCGCTCTACCAACTGAGCTATACCCCCAAGGTGCTCTGCCACCATAGCAGTGATGATTGTTGGTCCTGTTCGCGAACAGCCATGAAGTGCTGGTGCGAGGGCTGTAGGACAAAGGGGTCGTGCGCCTAGAATTGCCCAATGGCAAAGGTTTATGACGTCACCGCTGTTGAGACCAAATGGCAGCAGCGCTGGCTTGACGAAAAACTCTACGAAGTCGACAACGACGACCCCCGAGAGCACTACTACTCCCTGTGCATGTATCCCTACCCAAGTGGCCAAGCCCACATGGGCCATGTGCGCAACTACACCTTTGGTGATCTCATCGTTCGCTATCAGACCATGCGTGGCAAGGCAGTGCTGTCACCGTTTGGCTTCGATTCCTATGGACTTCCGGCGGAAAATGCCGCAATTAAGACCGGCACCCACCCCCGAATCTTCACCGACAAGAACATCACCGAGCTTCGCTCGTCGATTCTGAGACTTGGGTATTCAGTTGATTGGCGACGAGAGGTCACAAGTCACGACCCGCGTTACATGCGCTGGAATCAAGAGTTCTTCTTGAAGTTCCACGAAGCTGGTTTGGCCTATCGCCGAGAAGCCCCAGTCAACTGGTGCCCCGGATGTCAAACCGTGCTCGCTAATGAGCAGGTCAATGGAGATGGCACTTGTGATCGCTCCGGCGACCTCGTCGTCAAGCGTGATCTTGCTCAGTGGTTCTTCAAGATCACTGACTATGCCGATGAACTGTTGAACGACCTCCAAGGCCTTGACTGGCCCGAGCGGGTGAAGATCATGCAGTCCAACTGGATTGGAAGGTCAGAAGGAGCGCAACTTCGCTTGGACGTTGTTGGACACGAAGGATTGAGCGTCGAGGTGTTTACCACTCGTCCCGACACCATGTTTGGCATGACCTACGCCGTCTTGGCCCCGGAACACCCGCTCGTTGACGTTGTCACGACGCCTGAGTGTCGTGCCGCAGTTGAAGCGCTGCGGACAACGGCTGGAGCGGCAACGGAAATTGAGCGCACCTCATCGACGTCAACTGGCGACTTGGAAAAGCGGGGCGCTTTTACCGGTGCGCACGTCATCAACCCCATCAACGGCGAAGCGGTGCCGCTCTATGTGGCCGACTACGTCCTCATGGGATATGGCACTGGTGCAATCATGGCGGTGCCGTCAGAAGATGAGCGTGACTGGGCATTTGCTGAAACGTTCTCGCTGCCCATTGTCCGCACCACGCAAGTTCCGCAAGGTTTCGAAGAAGCTGGTGGCAAGGCCTACAGCGGTCTTGGCACAAAGATCAATAGTGGATTCTTAGATGGCCTCGACATCGATGCGGCAAAGACCAAAGCCATTTCTTGGCTGGTGAGCCAAGGCATTGGTGACGCAACTGTCAACTACCGCCTTCGCGACTGGTTGGTTTCGCGTCAGCGTTTCTGGGGTTGCCCAATCCCCATGGTGCACTGCAGTGCTTGTGGCATTGTCCCCGTACCGGTCGAACAGTTGCCGGTCCTTGCCCCAGACGATGTTGAGTTCTTGCCCGATGGCAAGTCCCCACTTGCCACCAATAAAGAATTCTTAACCACGACGTGTCCGAAGTGTGCCGGCCCAGCTGAGCGAGAAACCGACACGATGGACACCTTTGTTGACTCGTCGTGGTACTTCCTTCGCTTCACTGATCCGTTCCAAGAAGATGTTCCCTTTGGAGCGGATGCGGCCAAGGCATGGATGCCGGTTGACCAATACATTGGCGGCATTGAGCACGCAATCTTGCACCTGCTCTACGCCCGCTTTTTCACTCGAGCCTTGATTGACACCGGCTTTGCTCCAGCTGATCTTTCTCGCGAGCCCTTTCAGAAATTGTTCACCCAAGGCATGATCCGCATGGATGGCTCGAAGATGAGCAAGTCCAAGGGCAACCTCGT
>CANGPX010000114.1 GCA_947456095.1 Acidimicrobiaceae bacterium | reverse complement strand
GCCAACGACCGCTACAGGAAAACTCACCAAAGTGTCGCTCAAATCAGCTGGCCTCAATACGACCCACCCGCTGTACTGGAGTGGAGCGCGAAGGAGCGAGCCCTATGCATTGGTCACGGGTGAAGATCGCGCCAGATTCACCGCACCAGCGGAGTCTTAACGAAGTGCTGGTGCAATTTCGGCGCCAAATCGACTACTCAGTTCGCTCACTGCAGAAGCAGTGAAGTGGTCTTGGTCGCTGTAGCCCACGTTCTTGCCGAGCAGTGCCGGACAGAGCGTCTTTGAGCACACCCATGGACGCGGGTCAATGAAGGTGACTCGATGGGCGAGCGCAGCGGCGGCTTCTGCATTGGTCAGGCTCTGTTGGGCTACCGGGAGCGAGGATCGATCAATGGCACACGAACGCGCCGAGGTCCGATGAAGGGCCAAGCAGGCAACTGGGTCATTGATGAACGATGGAGTGTCGCCAACAAGAGCAAGCCGAGCCCCGCTCTTTGCGAGTTGGGTAAAACTCTGACCAAGAGCCGCAGTGAGGACACGCTGCTCAATGAGTTGGCCAGGCTGAACGAACAGTCCACTCGTCCGTTCTGCCATCACAATCAATTGAGGCCGGGCTTTGACCAAGGCGGAAATGGTGTCGTTTCGCCACTTCACACAACTTTGGTTGAAGGCCTGATCATTTGGACTCCATGGCGTCACGCTCGCGACTGGGCACGACGGGTGCCACCACACTTGAACCTGGTACTTGCGCAACTGCGCAGCAACAGCAGGGAGCCACATGGCTACGTGGCTGTCACCGAACAAGATTGCTGACTTTTTAGCCGACGTCGGCGAGTGCCAGCACACGCCCTTGACCTTCCAACACCACGGATCGACTCGCTCAACATTGATGTTGCTCAGTTGATGGAGTTCGTGAGACGTCAGTGACGTAGTGGCGAGTCCCTGCTGCAACGGGCTCTCACTTGCAGCACCACTTGCACTTGGAGCGGCCAACATGAGACCAAGTGCTGCAACAACCAGCGAACTTCGCCGGCACCACGGTCGGAGCCAGGTCCACACGATCAGTCGAGCATTCCCTTCAAGATAGAACCGCCGACTGAGTTTTGCGTGGTGGTGTCAGTCGTTGGCATGTAGGGAGCAAGCGCTCGAGCCAAGTTCGCAATTGGCAACGTTTGCAGCCACACCATGCCCGGGCCGGTGAGCTTGGCGAAGAACAATGACTCGGCACCGAACAGCATGTTCTTTACACCCTTCACTCGTTCGATCTCAAAGGGCATTCCGGCGTCAAAGAGCCCAACATGGCCAGGCAGTACCCGAAGTTGTTCGCCGGGTGCCAAGTGATATTCCACCAGTTCGCCCGAGAGTTCAATCCACGCGGTGCCACTTCCAGCAATGCGCTGCAAGATGAAGCCAGCACCACCGAAGATTCCAGCACCGAGCTTCTGCTGGATGCCAATGTTGAGCGTTACTTGATCAGTTGCGGCCAAAAAGCCATTGCGGTGCACGAGATACTCACGACCAGGCGCCAAGGCAATCGGCCGAATCTCGCCGGGCAATTTGGTGGCAAACGCAACCGTCCCCGGACCGCCAACTGCGTCGTAGTAGGTGAGAAAGAGGCCACCACCGGCAACGGCGCGTTTCATGGTGCCGAGGAATCCCGATTGGCCAGCGCCACCGGTTTGGGTGGTCATCTGCACGGTTGAGGTCAACCACGAGACTTCACCGCTGTGACTGACAACTTGCTGTCCAGGTTGCAGGTCAATTTCGAGCACTGGCATCGTGGTGCCCAAGATGCGGTGACCAACAGCGGTGAAGGCATCAACTGCTGCTGGATCATCTGGCGAGGGAATACCGCTTGAAGGCGGTGGCGGTGGTGGCGGCGGTGGCAAGGTCATTTCTGTCTCCTTGGCGTCAAGGTTCTTCCACCGTAGTGCGAAGTTCCCCTTGCTTCATGAGCAGGAGACCTGGCAACTCAGAACGGATCAACGAAGCGAGAGTGACTCGGACGCTCGTAGTTGAGCAACGCTCGATCAATGGTTTGGCCCAAGATTGATCTCGTGTCGAGTGGGTCAATGACATCGTCAAGTTCCAAGTGGGCTGCCACATTGAGGCTTCGGCCGTGTTCGTAAGCAGCCGCGACCATGTGCTCAAAGGCTTGTGCGCGCAGGTCTTCATTGGCAATGGCTTCGAGCTCAGTGCGAAATCCAAGCCGAACTGCTCCTTCGAGACCCATCCCGCCGAGTTCTGCTTCTGGCCAGGCAACGGTTAACAGTGGTTCAGTAAAGCTCCCGCCACACATCGCTTGCGCGCCAAGGCCGTAACCACGTCTCGTAATGAGGGCAACAAAAGGAACCGTGAGCGCGGCACTGGCAACAAACATTCGACTGATATGTCGCACAAGACCAGTTGTTTCGGCTTCTGGGCCAACCATGAATCCTGGAGTATCAACCAAGCTGACAATTGGCAGCCCCCAGCTTTCAGCGAGCTGAAAAAAGTGCGCTGCCTTATCGGCGGCATCGGCATCAATGGCTCCGGCATTATGGGCAGGGTTGTTGGCGAGCACCGCCACCGGGCGACCTTCAAGACGGGCAAAGCCAGTCACCATGGCTCGCCCAAAGCCTCCTCGAATTTCAATCACCGATCCTGAGTCAAAGAGCACGTCAAGAACGCTGTGGACCGAATACGCACGGCGGCGATCACTCGGCAAAACCGTCTCGAGCAGTGACGCAGGTGCGGCGACTCCTGGCACAACCACCCTCTGGGCAAATGCCAAGAGCTGCTTGGTCAGCACAACAGCATCGGCCTCGTCACTCGCCACCAGATCAATTGATCCAGCAGCGACATGAACGGGTAGCGGTCCAACTTCTTCGGCGCTGACCGTGCCGAGGCCGCCACCTTCGATCATGGCTGGGCCACCCATGCCAATTGATGCGCCTTCAACGCCAATGGCGATGTCGCAGCAGCCAAGCAGTGCTGCATTTCCGGCAAAACACCTTCCAGCGGCAATACCAATTGTTGGAACCCGACCAGACAATTTTGCGAACGCGGCAAAGGCCGTGGTGTTCAGGCCGGTCACGACCGGGATATCAGTATCGCCAGGTCGCCCCCCACCACCTTCAGTGAAAAACACCAGAGGGATCAGCTGCCGAGCAACGAGATCGAGCAATCGGTCCTTTTTGTGATGATTGCGCTGGCCTTGTGTGCCAGCCAACACGGTCGCGTCATACGAAAGTGCCGCGACTGGTCTCCCCTCAACCGTTCCAATACCCGACACCAAGCCGTCAGCTGGAGTTTTGGCAATGAGTTCTTCAACGGGGCGACGAGAGCTCTGTGCGGCATAGGCAAAGCGGCCGTATTCGATGTAGCTGTCGGCGTCGAGCAGATCATTCAAGTTCTCTCGGGCGGTGCGCAGGCCCCGCTCGTGACGCTTCTTGACCGCATCGGGCCTCGCTTCGTCGAGCAGTAACGCAGCGCGGTCTCTCAGTTCTTGAAGCCGCGGCGAAGCAGGTACGGCCTCTGCCGACACCTTCGGTGCCGAAACCTCACCAACTCGGACTTGCATCAAGATGGTTCCTTCACGCACCGCTTCTCCAACTTCAACGGCGACTGAGGTCACCGTCCCCGAGACCGCTGCGACAATGCCGTGTTCCATCTTCATGGACTCAACAACAGCAATCACGCCGCCACTTGCGACAACGTCGCCGACGTGAGCGACCGAAACGACCGTTGCTTGCATGGTTGATCTGAGGGATTGAAACTGCGGCGAGTCCACGGCCGAACCCTACCGTGCCTGCTTCTTCGCGCCGTGGAATGAGAGGGGTTCTCCACCTTGGCTAGCATCGACTTGTGCGCGGCATTCTCTCAATCTCTGGTTACGTCCCGGTTCACCGTCTTGATCGACGTGAGGTGTCAGTCCTGTTTGGTACTGGCGGCGGCAAGGGGACTCGTGCGGTCGCTGGCCACGATGAAGACACCACTACCATGGGTGTTGAGGCAGCTCGTCTTGCCATGGCTGGTGTTGACCTCTCGGCCCTTGCCTTACTCTTCGCCACCGGCACCCCGGCCTATGCCGACAAGACCAATGCCACGGCCATTCACGCCGCCCTTGGCCGGCCAGCATCAGAGCCAGCTTGGGACTTTGGTGGATCTGCTCGCTCAGCTGCTGGTGCACTGGGGTTTGCTTTGGCGTCCAACCCAGCAACCTTGGTCGTCAGTGCAGACCGTCGAGATGGACTTGCAACTTCCGCTGATGAATCTGGTGGTGGCGATGCCGGTGCCGCCGTGCTCATTGGTGAAGCAACGGACACGCTCCCTGCACTTGCTGTCCAACTTGGTGGCGCATCAGCAACTGATGAATTTCTTGACCGCTGGCGAGTACCTGGCGATCGCCGGTCAAAGCAGTGGGAAGAGAAGTTTGGTGAGCAGCGCTACACCGCTCTGGCCCTCGATGCCTTCGGGCGAGCTCTTAGCCAAGCTGGCCTCGACGCAAGCGCTGTTGACCATCTGATCGTTACGAGCATGCACACAAGAGCAGCCAAATCCGTTGCTGGCAAGCTCTCAGGAGGTCGAGACATTGTCGTTGATGACCTCACCCAATCCATTGGGCAAAGTGCGGGAACCCATGGGCTGCTGCTGCTCGCCTCCTGCCTTGAGTCCTTGGCTGGATCAGCCGGCGGAGCCACCATTGCCCTCGTCAATTTGGCTGATGGCGCTGACGTCGTATTGCTCCAAACCACAGCGGCCATTGCCAACTGGAAGCCAGCAAAGCCGGTGGCCAAACAACTCGAGCGCACCTCGCCGCTTCCCTATGGCAAGTTTTTGTCGTGGCGTCAAATGGTGACGGTTGAGCCGCCACGTCGACCAGAACCTGGTCGAGTCTCCGCCACTGCTGCATGGCGAAGTGAAGAGTGGAAGTTTGCCTTTGTGGGATCGAAGGACCGCACGACGGGAACCGTTCATATGCCGCCGTCGCGAGTGTCTCGAGTCGGTGGTGCCGTTGATGACATGGAACCGGCCCCTATGGCCAATGTCCGCGGAACCATTGTCACCTTCACCATTGACCGCATGGTCTACTCACCAAGCCCACCTGTTGCCTTTGCCATTGTCGACTTCGACGGCGGCGGCAGGTTCCCCATTGAACTGACGGACTGCACCGCAGACCAAGTAGCCATTGGTGGTCGGGTCGAGATGACGTTTCGCAAACTGTTCACCCAAGACGACATCCACGACTACTTCTGGAAGGCCCGGCTTCTTCCGGCCGAGAGCCAAGGAGACAACTAATGGCAAGTCACGGCATCAAAGACCAAGTGGCCATTGTCGGCATGGGTTGCACGCCTTTTGCTG
>CANGPX010000113.1 GCA_947456095.1 Acidimicrobiaceae bacterium | reverse complement strand
GTCCCGTCACCTATGGCGTTCCCGGCTCGCCACTTGTGGCCGAGCACACGGTTGAACTCCTCCGAGAAGATCCGCGCATTGAACTCGTGGTCGAACCTTCGCTCAGTTTCTTAGACCTTGCGTGGGCAAGGCTCGGTATTGACCCAGTTGCGCAAGCCGTCACCGTCATTGATGCAACCGAACTGCTCCGCCGCCGTGACCTTGGCGGACCACTGCTCATTGCCCAGACGTGGAACACCATGTTGTTGTCAGAGTTGAAACTCCAAGCCGACGAACTCATGGGTGAAGCCCCACCTTCAGCAGTGCTGCTCCATCATTTGGGACTTACCGATGAAGTGGTGACCAGGGTCAAATGGGAAGACTTGGACCGAACCCTTGAAGCTGATCATTTGACTTCTGTCTACGTTGAGACCTGGCCATCGGCTGGAGCAGCACTTTCAAGCCTGCAGTTGATCATTGAGCAACTGCGGCGTGAGTGCCCTTGGGACAAAGAGCAAACCCATCAGTCCCTTGGTCGCCATCTGTTGGAAGAGTCCTACGAAGTCTTAGATGCCATCGAGATGCTTCGTGATGACGAAGACGCGACGAGTGATGTGGAAGAAGAACTCGGCGACCTGCTCGTCCAAGTGCTCTTTCATGGCGTGCTTGGGAGTGAAACCGGCGCTTTTGGCTTTCCCTCCATTGCCAAGCGGGTCGAGACCAAACTCGTGTTTCGTCACCCTCATGTGTTTGCCAACACCGTGGCAGAGACGAAGGAAGAAGTAGCGTCGAATTGGGAAGTGTTAAAGAAACAAGAAAAGGGACGAGCCTCCATCACTGATGGCATCCCAACGGCACTTCCTGCCCTGGCACTTGTGGCAAAGCTTCAACGAAAAGCACAAGCAGCCGGACTGCTGTCGGGTGAAGCCATGAACCAAGCAAGCAGAGCTCAAGCAGCGCTCGCTGCACTGGTCTTGGCGACGAGCGAGTCCACGTCGCTCGAGGCGGCAACAGAGAACTCGACAGCTGTTGGCGACTTGCTTGAAGCCATTGTGAGTTTGAGTCAATTTGCTGGCATCGACCCAGAAGCTGCACTGCGGGCGAATGCGCTGGCCCTCAAATCAACGATTCGTCGCGCTGAAGGTCTCGACACTTCCGTAAGTTGACCCTCCGCCGGCGGTATCCTTAGGCAGTACGCATGACTTGGAGGATTTCGTGAGCGCAATTGAGTACGTCATTGGTCGTGAGGTCCTCGACAGCCGAGGCAACCCAACCGTTGAAGCCGAAGTGTTCTTGGAGTCCGGTGCGAGTGGTCGAGCCATCTCTCCGTCTGGTGCCTCAACGGGTGTCCACGAAGCAGTTGAACTCCGTGACGGTGGAGACCGTTACCTCGGCAAGGGCGTATTGACTGCGGTTGGCCACGTGAATGAAGCCTTGGCCGAGGCAATCGAAGGCCTTGATGCTCTCGATCAGCGGTACGTAGATTTGGCCCTTCGTGATGCTGACGGCACGGCAGATAAGGGCCGCCTTGGAGCGAACGCCATCCTCGCCGTGTCGCTCGCAAGCGCAAAGGCCGCGGCAGCCGAACTTGGCGTGCCGCTGTATCGCTCAATCGGTGGCTCAAATGCCCACGTCCTGCCAGTGCCAATGTTGAACGTCATCAACGGCGGCGCCCACGCTCGCAACTCCATTGACTTCCAAGAGTTCATGATTATGCCCGTTGGCGCCTCAAGTTTTAGTGAGGCGCTTCGCTGGGGTGTCGAGACCTATCACGCATTGAAAGAGGTCCTGTCAAAGCGTGGTCTTGGAACCGCAGTTGGTGACGAAGGTGGATTTGCTCCTGACCTGCCAAATAACGAAGAAGCCTGCAAAGTGTTGCTCGAAGCCATTGAAGCAGCCGGGCGAATTCCTGGTGAAGAAATTGCCTTGGCACTTGACCCAGCAACGTCTGAAATTTACAAAGATGGCTCGTATGTCCTTCAAGGTGAAGGGCGCACGCTGAGCTCAGCTGAACTTGTGGACTACTGGGCTGATCTCGCTAGTCGCTACCCAATTGTCTCAATTGAAGACGGCATGGCCGAAGAAGACTGGGACGGCTGGAAGCTGCTGACGGAGCGCATTGGCAGCAAGGTTCAACTCGTTGGCGATGACTTATTTGTGACCAACGTCGACTTGCTCGAGCGAGGCATCCGTACCAACACGGCAAATGCGATCCTCATCAAGTTGAACCAAATTGGCACCTTGACCGAGACTTTGGATGCAGTCGCGATGGCGAATAGTCATGGGTACAAGGCAGTCATCTCGCACCGTTCTGGTGAGACTGAAGACACCACCATTGCCGACCTGGCGGTGGCGACCAACGCTGGCCAAATCAAGACCGGTGCACCTGCTCGCTCTGACCGGGTGGCCAAGTACAACCAGCTGCTTCGGATTGAAGAGGAACTCGGTGACTCGAGCCGGTTCTTAGGGTTGAGCGCACTTCGAGGGCTTCGTGGCGAATAGCTCGTCGAAAAAGACGCCAGCAGTGCGGCGCTACCTTGAAGCCAGTGGTGGGCGCAAGTGGGGCGTGTTCGCAGCGTTTGTCGTGACCTCTGTTGCCGCAGCGGTCACGTGGTTTCCCTTGGATGCTGTGGTCCAGCAGAACCACAATATCGCAGGCGCTCAAGCAACGCTCAAGGCACTCAAATCCCAAGATGCCATCTTGCAACAGCAGATTGACCATCTCTCGACGAAAGATGGCTTTTACCAAGTCGCTCGCAAGGAATATCAGCTCGTTCCAAGCGGTCAGTCGCTCTACCTCATCTTGCCCCCAGCAGCAGCGCCAGCGGAGTCAAATGGCGGGCCTCTGCCGTACCCCGGCGACCCTGGCTATCAACCGGTTGTTTCCCCGTCTGCTGGGTCAACATCGGTGGCGAGTGCAACACCAAAGCCAGTAGCAAAGTCTGCACAACCAGGACTGTTTTCTCGTCTTGTTTCCAGCCTTGAATTTTGGAAGTGACGAGCGCTTCAGCGGCCGAAATCGAAGCCGTCACCCAACTCCTCGGTCGAGCTCCTGAAGGGGAATTCACCGTTGCCGTGCGGCGCTTCTCTGGCGGAATCGTGGTGATTGAGAACGCACCGTTTTTACGGAGTGGTCGCCCCATGCCAACGCGCTACTGGCTTGTTGATGCAGCACTGCGCCACGCAGTGAGTCAACTCGAAGCAGCAGGAGGCGTCCGTCAAGCAGAGCGCGAAGTGGATCCTCAAGCACTCGCAACTGCCCACGCACAAGCAGCAACAAGTCGAGCAGCACTGCTTGATCTTTCGAGTTCGAGCCCAAAACCCTCAGGCGGAATTGCGGGAACGAGAACTGGCGTGAAGTGCTTGCACGCGCACCTCGCCACCTATCTCGTCGATGGCTGCGACCCTGTTGGAAAGTGGACTGCGGACCAGCTCGTTCTTCGAGGGGTCGACGTTGGCGATATTGAGATGCACCATGGCTAGCAACGTTGCTGCGCTTGATTGTGGAACCAACTCGACTCGACTGCTCATCACTGACGAACACGGCGTGACGCTCGAGCGGGTAATGACCATCACCCGGCTTGGTCAAGGAGTTGACGAATCTGGTCGGTTGAGTGAAGAAGCGACGGAGCGCGTGTTTGCTGCATTGTCGAGATATCGCGTCCTGATGGATGAGTACGACGTGACGACGGCTTCCATGGCCTGCACCTCGGCGGTGCGCGACGTGAGCAACGGCAAAGCTTTTCTCGACAAAGCTCACGAGATCTTGCGGTGCCGAGTTGAGGTGTTGTCAGGTGACCAGGAAGCTTCGCTGTCTTTTGCTGGAGCAGTCGTGAATGCGCCTGAGCCAAAAGAACCACGACTCGTTGTTGATATTGGCGGAGGGTCGAGTGAGCTGGTGTTGGAAGTGGACGGCCGGTTGGAGTCAGTTTCACTACAACTTGGCTGCGTGCGGTTGACGGAACGGTGCTTGCTCAGTGATCCTCCAACTGAACAGAACCTGAAAGCGGCCAAGTCCGCTATTGCTGAGCAATTCGGTCGCATTGAAGAAGCCATGCCCTCACTTGGTCTTCAACCTCGTGTCGAGATCATTGGACTTGCTGGCACGGTTGCTTCACTGGTGCTGCTTGAACAACAACTCACGACCTATGACCGCGACCAAGTTCACCATCAAGTGATTGGTCGCGAGGTGGTCAAACGGTGGATTGAGATCCTTGCCTCTGAGACCAATGCACAACGTCGCCAACACGTTGGCATGGAACCTGGCCGAGCAGATGTGTTGCTTGGTGGGCTGCTGGTCTTGGACGCGATCATGGAGCGGGTGAAGTCAACAGAACTGTTGACCTCAGAATCAGACATCCTCGACGGCTTAGCAGCGTCGCTTCGGTGACAAGTCTCAGTTGGCGTCTGCCGCTTCGAAGTGCCACCATGCTGTGGTGGCATCTGGGTCTCGGTTCGAAAAAGTCAACGAATGGGTTCGTCGCCGACCTCCAAGTGCGCACCCAGTGAGTCGTCCAGCGACCGCTGAGTTGTTTGGCGCGCGAGTGACCCTTCGGCCGTTAACTGCAGGTGACTATGAAACTTGGCTGGCGGTGCGCAGTTCATGTCGTGACTGGCTGGTGTGCTGGGAGCCACGCCCCGTTGCTGCGGCGACGTTGGCTGAGGATCGAAGTAGCTTTCAAGGTCGATGCGCAGGAAGAGAACGAGAACGCCAAATGGGATTTGGCTACGGTTTCGGCATCTTCTTTGAGGGGCGGTTTTGCGGAGAGATCACCTTGTCATCTATTCAGCGTGGACCTTTTCAAAGTGGCGTCATTGGCTACTGGATTGACCGCTCCGTAGCCGGCCAGGGTCTGATGCCTGAATCGGTGGTGACCGTGCTCAACTTTGCTTTTGAGGTGCTTCGCCTCCATCGCGTGGAGATCAATATCGTCCCTCGCAACGCCCCAAGTCGACGAGTGGTTGAAAAACTGGAACTGCGCAGTGAAGGGGTCTCCATCAAAATGCTTGAGATTGATGGAGTGTGGGAGGACCACATGCGCTTTGCCATCGTGGCCGAAGAGTGGGTCGAGCGCCGCGACCAGCTCACGAGCGACTGGCTGGCTCGAGTCGCACCTGAAGCGGGCTGAGTTGACTCAAGGCCTTGACGGTGAAGGCATCGGCGCTGACCTTGAGCGGCGAGAGGGCAGCCAACACATGAGCACCGAGCGCTGAGCGCTCTTGTCCGGTGGCAAAGGGGAACACCACAAGCAACGAAGCGTTGGTCTCAATGACCACTGGCTGTGGACTCGCGGTGACGTTCGCTATTCGAGCGCGGAGTTGTTCTGCCGAAGTTGACCCCACAACCCGGTAGCCAGAAAGTGGTCGGATCTGTCCGCCGAGTTGGCTCTTGGCTAAATCTTTCAACATGG
>CANGPX010000112.1 GCA_947456095.1 Acidimicrobiaceae bacterium | reverse complement strand
TGGCACAGCAAACCGTTGGACTTCTCACAATATGGTGGAGGTGATGGGACTCGAACCCACGACCCCCTGCTTGCAAAGCAGGTGCTCTAGCCAGCTGAGCTACACCCCCGTGGAGTTAACACCCTAGCCGATGGTGCGACCCTCCTCGCGTGGGGGATCGTTGCTCACTAAGTTCGGGGGTGCTCAACCCGTGAAAGGGCATCTGTGTTCAAGCCGTTCGGCCTCTCCTCGGCGAAGCCCATCTCGAAAACTTCTGAAATCGTTGCCGGCCTGACGCTCGCAGCCATTGGCATCCCTGAAGTCATTGGTTACTCAACCATTGCTGGAATGCCGGTGCTCACCGGCATTTTGACCATGATCATCCCTATCGTGCTCTATGCCATCTTTGGCGCTTCTCGACACTTGGTTGTCGGGGCTGACTCAGCAACCGCGGCACTGCTCGCGGCGGGACTTACTCCGATTGCCATTCCTGCATCGAGTCACTATGTGGCGCTGGCTGGGCTCTTGGCGGTAATGACCGGTGGCTGGCTCTTGCTTGCTCGGGTGCTCAAGCTTGGCTTTATTGCGAATTTCCTCAGTTCAACGTTGCTCGTGGGTTTCCTCATTGGGGTTGGGGTCTCGGTCTCGGTCTCACAACTTCCAGCAATGCTCGGGCTGAGCCTGCATGCGCATGGAACGCTGGAGGTGTTTTTTGCCGTTCTCGCACACCTCGCCGATCTCTCAACTGCGTCACTCGTCGTGAGTGCTCTGTGCGTAGTGGCGATGCTCGCCACGCACCGGTTTCGACGACTTCCCATGCCGTTGCTGGTCCTTGGCCTGTCAATGGTGCTGAGTGCGAATTGGTCAAGCGCAACGCAGCATCTCAAGTTCTTAGGCCTCACCCACGGCCACATCTTGCAGTTGTCGATTCCCGATGTAGCGCGTAGCGAGTGGTCTGGCCTCGTGTCGCTGTCACTCTCGCTCGGCCTCGTGATCTTGGCCCAAAGCGCGGCGACAGGAAGGTCCTTTGCGCAAAAATATGACGAGGACTACAACGCGAACAAAGACTTGACCGCGCTGGCACTTGCGAACTTTGGTTCGGCCCTGTCGGGATCATATGTTGTGAGTGGAAGCCCGACCAAGACGGCAATTGTTGATGAAGCGGGAAGTCGCACACAGTGGGCGACTCTCGTTGCGGCGCTGCTTGCCATTGTGACCTTGTTTGTCTTAACAAAACCATTGCAGTACTTGCCAGAAGCCGTCCTTGCCTCAGTCGTGTTCACGATTGGCATTCATCTCGTTCGACTGAAGGCACTGCGACACGTGCGACTCCGACGGCGAGATGAATGGGTCGTTGCTTTGGCCACAGCACTCGCCGTCATTGTCTTCGGCGTTGAGATCGGCATTGTGTTGGCCATAGTGATTGCGCTGGTCAATCACGTGCGACGTGGGTATGACCCGACGAACTACCTCATGCACTACGACATTGACGGTGCGTGGATTGCCAGTCCTGTGGCACAACACATTCAGATTGAACCAGGGGTGTTTCTCTATCGCTTTCAAGCCAGCTTGTATTACGCCAATGTCGAGAAGTTCTCGAGAGAAGTCCGAGACCTCGCGCAACAACCCTCGACGAGAGCAGTCATCGTCGACGCTTCAGCAATTGCCGACGTTGACTACAGCGCTGGCCAAGAAGTCGCCGTCGTGGCTCGACGACTTGCGCAAGGTGGCATTGAGCTCGTATTTACCCATGCCATTGATCACGTGAAGGAACAGTTCGAGACCTTCGGTGTTTCAAGTGCATCAAATGTCTCTTATGAGATCCACACGAAGTCGGCACTGCTTCGCTACCAAGTCCCCGAGTGACGCTCAAGTGTGCCGGTGGCGCGCTGCATGGACCTTTGGTCCAATCTGAGTTGTAATCAGCACCACCTGCACGGAGTTCAAGATCACGATGTAGAGCGGGAAAGCAATGGCGGCGAACGACCAGGTCGTCACGGTTGCCAAGGTGATCATGGTTGACGCCACAGAGAAGGCAAAGGCTGACCACGTCTCTGACGTTGGATCTGACCAGGATTTCCTGACGGTTGGAATTCCAGCAAAGAAGTCGGCAATTAACAGCAAAATGATTGACAGCACTCCACGTTGCGTCACGACATAGACGGCCGTGCCAGCCAAACTGATGGCACAACAGAACCAGTCGAAGCGGGTGATGGCCCAAGCTCCTGCATGGCTTTTCACGCTGGCAATGAGCACCCCAAAGGGCAAGAGTCCAAAGACGAGGGTCGTCAGCGACACGAGGCCCACGCCCAAGTGAAGTTGGACGACAAAGGTGACGAGGGGGATGAATCCCCACAAGAACCAGGTCACCCGGTGCGGCGAGGTTGAGCCGTGGTAGGTGTCTCGAATGTAGGGGATGAGCCCACCAACACTGATTGCGGCCGCAATGTAGATAAACCAAGAAGGCAGCACCTGCTCAGTCTCTCACGTTGTCTCGTAATGGCGCGAGTGCTCCAATTGATGAAAATCTCTCAGGAACAGCGTCAAGTTGCCCCAGATGTTTTCGCACCTTGTGCGAGAGTAGAAGTGAGCCAGCAAAGCACGTGAGAGAGGCCACCGCATGGGAATGATCCGCAGCAGAATTGGGCTCACGCTCTCTGTGCTCGCGGCTTCGGTTTTGCTGGCCTCTGGGGCTGGTGCAACTCCGAGTCACACCTCCCACGCGGTTGCGCCTCCAGCACTTCGGCCCGACATTGTTACAGCCATTGGCGACTCGGTCATGATCGACATTGCCCCGTCGCTCAAACGTCGGATTCCAAACGCCCTGATCTTCGCCCAAACAAGTCAACAGTTTCGCTCCTTGCTCGGTCCCTCTGGGCTCTTGGCCCAACTTCGAGCTCACCGGCAGTTGGGCCAAGTCGTGATCATTGCGCTCGGGACAAATGGGACCATTACGAATCCCATGGTCAGTGAAGCCATGAACCGCCTCGCTGGCGCTCGCAAGGTGGTCTTTGCCACCAACCACGGCCCAAAGACCTCTCGCTATGCCTACATGATCAACAACAACCGATCAATGAAGGCAGCAACGTTGCGCTTTGCCAACGCTGCGATTGCTGACTGGGACGCCTTTGCCACCCCGCACCCTGCGTGGTTCTATAGCGATGGCATTCACATGGTGATTGATGGCGCGGGTGCTCGTGCGTATGCAGGACTTCTGGCCGTCGCTGCTCATTAGAACACCCAAGTAGCCCGACTACCCTTGGCATCCATGGATGCAAAAACATTTATGGGTTTAGAACGCGGTGACGATGATCATCACTGGAGTTTGCCTGTTGGAGAACATCTCGTTACTCCGGGGAACTTTCTCTTTGGCGGCTGTGGACTTGGAGCCGCGGTGGTGGCCTTAGAAGAAGCTTCTGGTCGACCAACGATTTGGGCAACGGCGCAGTACTTAAGCCATGCCAAGACCCATTCGACGCTTGACCTGGAAGTGACACTTGCCGCCCAAGGTGGGCGAGTGACCCAAGGCCGCGCAGTTGGCCGAGTGGGCGACAACGAGATCTTGACCGTCAACGCAGCCCTTGGAACTTCAGAGTTAGAACTCGGTGGCGTCTGGGAACACATGCCGGTTGTGTCAAAGCCGCAAGACTGCCCACTTCGTCGGATTCCAGTAGAAGTCCAGCGTTCAGTGTTCTCGCTCGTCGAGACCCGCGTGGCGATTGGTCGCACCTTTGAGCAGTTGGATGGCACCTTGGGGTCAGCCAATTCAGCGCTGTGGTGTCGGGTGCCTGGCCACCAAGAGCCTTCAGCTGGCACGTTGGCCGTCTTCGGTGACTTCCTCTCGGGGGCAGTTGCCCAGCCACTTGGTCGCCGCATCATGGGCCGAAGCCTCGACAACACCATTCGCATTGTGCAGTTGGAACCAACTGAGTGGGTGCTCCTCGACATTCGCATGCATGCGCTCGTTGGTGGCTATGCCCAAGGAACAGCCTTCATGTGGTCCGAGTCGGGAACGCTGTTGGCCACGGCGAGTCAGTCGCTGTCGATCAAACTGTGGCCTGGAGATGTCGCCTAGTTCAAGGAGCAGACTTTCACTGAGCTTTGCCGTGTTCTTCGCGCAACCTTCTGTGACGTGCGATGGCGCACGGATGAAGCAAAGTTTGCTTCTCGTGTTGTTGCGCCGGTCTCATTGAAGGTTTTGGCTGCCTCAATTCAACCAGCGAGTCGCTGAAGGTATTCGAGCGGCAATGAGAGATAAGGTCGATTTGAATAGCGTTTGCCAAGGTGGCGAGACGCACGAGGTTTGAAGTCTGGCCTGAGGTTGGCTTTGCCCTGAGTTCTGAGATGTGGACATTGTCCGAAGGGATTCTGGTGGTTGTATGCGAGTTCAAACTCGTCGCTGGTCGAGGTGGAGAAGGGGAGCGTTCCTCGCGAGTCCACTGCTGTTGACGATGGCAGTCGTTGTTCCGGCGGCGGCAACCTCATCTCATGTGGCGCCCTCTACCGCTGCGGTTGTCGCACTAGTGAAGTCATCGGTCAAAGCAACCAAACTCTCGAGCACAGCGCTCGCTGCACTGCCGAACGCTTCATCTGATGCGACCTTTTATCCAATTGGGCGCGGACAGTTCTGCAGCACGGTGTCCGAGTGCACTCTTGGCCCACCACAAGCATCGAAAACGGTCGTGCTCTTTGGTGACTCTCATGCGGCAATGTGGGTGCCGGCAATTCTCCCAGCGGTGGTGAAGTCAGGGGCAAAGCTGGTTTTGCTTTGGCAGGGCGTCTGCCCTGCAGCCAAGGTCGACGTCAATTGGCCGGCATATGGTGACCCTGACAATTGCAATGCCTTTCGAGCGAACACGATCATGCTGATCAATCAACTTCGTCCAGAGGCTGTTCTCATTGGAGAGCGGTCGGGGAATGTGGTTGGCCAGAACGGCTTCTACACGTCGAATTCGCAGTGGGCAGCTGCTCTCGCGACGACCATCAGGGCAATCAGTGCCCCGGGCAGATCAGTCGCGGTCATTGAAGACACGCCGCAATTTCCAACTTCAGTTCCCGTTTGCCTCTCGGCCCACCTAACCTCAGTTCAAGCCTGCACGGTGACCTTCGATTCACCTAAGAGCCCAGGACTTCAACTTGGACAAAAGGCAGCGGCTCAAGTAACAAAGGCAACCTTCATCGTCACCCAACCCTGGTTCTGCACTACTCGTTGCCCCGCAGTGATTGGCGACATGATTGTCTACATCGATGGGAGCCATGTTTCCACGACCTATATGACGTATTTGAGTGGCCTCATGGGTAAGGCAATCAAGCCGCTTCTGCACTGAGCGAAAAGGTGTGAGGAGTGCAGGCTGAGAAGCTTGCAGACTCACCGGTTGTGGAACGGGTCGATGAAGAATTTGATACTTGCTCAGTGATGTAAGATTTCAAGTCCCATGGGGTCATAGCTCAGTTGGTTAGAGCGCAGCACTGATAATGCTGAGGTCGGAGGTTCGAATCCTCCTGATCCCACCACTGTTTCCCCAGTTCAGAGGCCATTTCTGAAAATGCCTCTGCGACC
>CANGPX010000111.1 GCA_947456095.1 Acidimicrobiaceae bacterium | reverse complement strand
TGTGCCGAACAACGGCCGCCACAGCAACGTCGTGACGAAGAAGCTTACGCAAAAGGTTCTTGTCATCAACGTTCCAAGGCCACCGGCTTCAAAGACGCCGATGACTGGTGCATTGAAGTTCAATTTCCTCCAGTCAAAACTCTCTGGCTACCAGCGCAACTTGACGATGAAGCTCGCCCGTGACATCGTGGCGAAGGGTTACACGAAGGTCGTGCTCGTCGGCTACGCCAACGTTGGAGAGAACGGAGCACACCCGGCTGCATATTTGAGCCAGTACCGTGCGTACAACCTTGCCAAGGAACTCCGTAAGGACCTGCTGTTGCTTGGTAACCACTACACGAAGGTAACCTCTCGTGCAGGTGGTGGAACTTCGAAGTTCGGTAACCCGAAGTCGGAATCTGGACGGGCAAAGAACCGAGTCGTGGCGTACACCGCCAAGTTCTAGCAGTCCACGCAATGCGGCGAGTTGGGAAGCAATTCCCCAGCCGCTGAAGTCATGATGTTTAAGGGAAGCGGTGGAACTCTGGTTCCGCCGCTTCACTGTTTCTACTCGGAGTCCTCCGCATCACTGGTGAAAACCAAGGCTGGAGTTAGGCCCACTCAAGAGAACGCTTTAACCTTCGCCAAAGCAAGCGCTGTTCTAAGGGCCAGAATTTTGCTCGAGGCTGTTGGGGTGCAGAACTGAGTCTTGGCGTGTCTGAGCAGCATCGTGGGGGCTGTCAAGGTGGACGGAGTGCAAGCTTCGGTAGTTGCTCGGAGCGTTGTTGAATAAGCCAACGAGACAGCTCTGCCCCGGGTTGCCGTGCTCATATTGTTTCCAACTCTTTCGAAAAATCTCTTGGAGTGACGCCGCGAGAGACTGAAGTTACCGAGAGCGAGCCGATGGCGATCTGACGCCTTCCACGGTAGTTGGCGGTTCAACGGTTACCGAGTCTGAGGGGCTGTGGAGTTGACACCTCGACGAGCAGTGTGAACCAACTAGCCTGTCGGTTGGCTTCGGGGCTGTAGCTCAATGGTTAGAGCAGGGGACTCATAATCCCTTGGTTGAGGGTTCGATCCCCTCCAGCCCCACCAATGTGATCAGTCGACACATAAGCAACATCACGAACCCTCAACTCGACCCTTCTGGGGTCGAGTTTGTCCTTTCGGAGCACCAATGCCAATGAGTAACTGAATGGTGAGGCTAAAACTCCGACGACGGCCAAGAGTGGCAAATCCGCCGATGCTGTCGAACTGGATGGTTTCGGGCCTGCTGAGTCATCACCTTGGGGGGTAAATCTGAGAGTTCAGACAGAGAGCGATTATTCGTTCTGCTCTGTGTTCTGTAGCCTGAAGGCATGCAAGTTCGCGCACCACTTTTAGCCTTGGCATTGGTGCTTGGCGGATCTTCCTTTGCCAGTGGTGCGGTCACGCATGACACCTTTCGAGCAAAGCCTGTCCCGACGACGGTAGTGAATCCCTCGGCGCAGCAACTTCGCACTTCCGTGCAACAAGCCGCCACCTTGGCCAGTGTGCATGTCGTGTGGTCAACCTCGTATGGGAGTCATTCCTACCGAAATACCGCTGATGTTTCCCAAATGGGTGGCCTGGTGACCATTGTCAGCACCGTTGGGAAGAGCAAAGGAACGGCATCTGCCGTTGTCACGCCAACAATGGCGTATTTGAAATCAGACGTCTTCTCGCTGCGAAACACCTTCAACTTCTCTGCTGCTGGTGCAGCAAAGTATGCGGGGAAATGGCTGTCGTTCACGGCAAAACAGCCTCTGTATCGCACGATTGCCTCAAGTTCCACCTTCTCTTCGATTATTTCTTCCATGAGTTTGCGAGCTCCATTCACCACGTTGAAGGCGGAGAAGATCGGCACGACCTCGGTGATTGGCGTGCGAGGTGTTGCCGCTGGCCCAGCTGATTCATCGATTGGGCGGGGCCAAACCATCTCGATCTATCTCTCGAGCGAGACGGGACTACCCGTCAGGGTTCTCCCGCTGTCGAAGTCAGCTTCTGCATGGTGTCTTGACTTTTCCTCGTGGGGAGAACCCGTCGTGATTGCGATACCAAGTGGAGCGATTTCCTCTTCGGCAATTCACGAATCTTTCCGAGTGGCCGAAGCCACATGGTAATCAAACCCTGAAACGCACACATGGGTGAGAGGCGTCACCTACATTGGCCGAGGTGCGAACAGTGACAACTTGGGCGAAGATTCGAAGTCAATTCGCTATAGCGCTCGGCGATCTGTTTGACCAGTCCCGGCCCTTCGGTCGCCTTGCTCTCGTTCAGGTGCTCATGATCATGGGCGACACCCTTGTCACCATTTCACTCGCCGGGTCGTTATTTTTCTCTATTAGCCCCCAGGCGGCAAAGAGCAATGTGCTGCTCTACTTGGCCATCACGATTGCCCCCTTTGCCGTGGTGTCGCCGCTGCTTGGCCCACTTATTGACAAAGGACAAGGGGCACGTCGGGCCATGGTGGTGTTCTCTGCCCTTGGGCGGGCCCTGGTGTGCCCCTTGATGGCGCTCAATCTCGATTCGCTCTACCTGTTTCCTGCCGCGTTTGTGATTCTCATCTTGTCCAAGGTCTACGGCGTGACCAAAAGCGCGTTGGTCCCAGAAATGGCAGCTCGCGAAACACTCACTCATGGATCACCAAGCAGTGACGCTGATGGCGCCGAAGGTTACGCACAATGGAATGCAAAACTCGTTCTGCTCGGAACAGTTGCGGGATTTGTTGCCTCGATTCCCGGCGTCTTGGTCCTGAAGCTCATTGGTGCTCCAGCGGTGCTCTACCTCGATGCGGTGGTGTTTGCGCTTTCTGCCGTTGCCGCATTCCGCCTCCCATCAATGAAGAAGAATGCAGGCGCACCCGTTCCCTTCACTCCTGCACAAAATCGCCATCTGGCCACCTTGCAACCAGTTGCTCATCCAGAGGTGACCACTGCGCTCATGTTCAACACCTTGCTGCGTGGCATTGCTGGGTTCTTCGTCTTTTTGATTGCCTTTGGACTGCGTCGGATCCACGCTCCGCTGTTTTGGTATGGACTAGTGCTTGGCATGAGTGGACTGGGAGCCATGATTGGGCTCGTCGTGATGGCCCGGATTCGCCGGTTCGTCACGGAGCAGACCATTCTCGTGATCTCAGGGCTACTGGTGTGCGCCGCTGGCGTACTCGCCGCATGGGTTGACGACGTGTGGATTCAGGTCGTGCTGGCACTGTTCATTGGCATAGGAGGGTCGCTCGCGCAACCCTCGTTTGATGCATTGGCGCAACGCCACGTCCCCGTTGAAGTTCAGGGTCGTGCCTTTGCTCGCTTTGCCACTCGGCAGCAACTTGTGTGGGTTGTTGGAGCGTTGTTAGCCGTGCTCATCCCACTCACCTTGAAACAAGGCGACGTGACGTTGGCAGTTGCCGCTGGAGTTGCCGTGCTTGGTTATAGCCTCAGTCGCTTCGCCCTGCGCAACAAAGCCCTCCCTCGGGCCGTGCAACAGCACAGACGCGACTGACGCTCAAACCTTTTCGCCCAAGCGACGCTCGAGGTCAGCAACTGCGCCAACGAGTGCTTGAGGGATCCGGTCACCAAACTGGGCGAAGTGCTCACGGATGAGCGGAACTTCTTTTCGCCAGTCGTCGCCGTTGACCGCCAACAAGGTGTCTAAGTCTTCACTGGTCACAGAGAGGCCTTCAACATTGATGGCGTCTTTGGTTGGCACGAAGCCAATAGGGGTCTCAATGGCGTCACCCTCGCCGAGAACGCGCTTGAACACCCATTCGAGGACGCGGCTGTTGTCGCCGTATCCAGGCCACAGCCACTTGCCGTTGTCGTCTTTGCGGAACCAGTTGACGTAGAAGATCTTCGGCAATTTGTCCGCTTCGCCCTTGGCGCCGACGTTGAGCCAGTGCTGGAAGTAATCAGCCATGTTGTAGCCACAAAATGGCAGCATGGCGAAAGGATCACGGCGAAGGTTGCCAACCGCACCAGCAGCGGCTGCAGTGGTCTCTGAGGCCATGATCGAGCCCAAGAAAACTCCATGGTCCCAGTTGAAGCTTTCAAAGACGAGCGGCACCACAGAGGCCCGACGACCACCGAACAAAATGGCCGAGATCGGCACACCCTTTGAGTCTTCCCATTCAGGAGCAATTGCTGGGTCTTGGGCAGCAGGAGTAGTGAATCGAGCGTTCGGGTGCGCAGCGGGAATGCCAGAGGCTTCGTCATAGGCGTTGCCCTTCCAGTCAGTCATCCCAGCTGGAACGTCCTCGCTCATGCCTTCCCACCAGACGTCGCCGTCGGCAGTCAATGCAGTGTTGGTGAAGATGGCGTTGGCCTCAACGGAGAACATGGCGTTCGGGTTGGTGTCCATGTTGGTGCCAGGAGCAACACCAAAGAAACCGGCTTCAGGGTTAATGGCGTAGAGCTGGCCGTCTGGTCCGTACTTCATCCAGCAGATGTCGTCACCAACGGTCTCAACCTTCCAGTCGGGAAGGGTTGGGATCAACATGGCCAAGTTGGTCTTTCCACAAGCACTCGGGAATGCGGCGCTCACGTACTTCGTCACCCCTTGCGGGCTGGTCAGTTTCAAGATGAGCATGTGCTCGGCCAGCCAGCCTTCGTCGCGAGCCATGACGCTGGCGATACGGAGGGCAAAGCACTTCTTGCCAAGCAGTGCGTTGCCGCCGTAGCCAGATCCGTAGGAGATGATTTCGCGAGTTTCTGGGAAGTGCACGATGTACTTGTTCTCAGCGTCACATGGCCAAGCAACGTCGGCCTGGCCGGCGTCGAGTGGTGCACCGACTGAGTGCAGGCAGGGAACGAAGTCGCCAGTTTCGCCAAGCTGAGCCAAAGCGCCAGCACCCATGCGGGTCATGATGCGCATGTTGACGACCACGTAAGGCGAGTCGGTGAGCTCAACACCAATGTGTGAGATAGGCGAGCCAAGTGGGCCCATGGAGAACGGCACGACGTACATCGTGCGACCACGCATGCAACCGTCAAAGAGGCCGTCAAGCACGCCGCGCATTTCTTGCGGGTCACGCCAGTTGTTGTTTGGACCGGCGTCAACTTCATCTGTTGAGCAGATGTAGGTGCGGTCTTCAACACGAGCGACGTCGCCTGGGTCTGAGTGGGCCCAGTAGCTGTTCGGGCGCTTGGCGTCAGAGAGCTTGGTGAAGGTGCCGCCGTCGACGAGCAGCTGGCACATTGCGTCGTACTCATCGGCTGAGCCGTCACACCACACGACCTGGTCGGGCTTCGTGAGTGCAGCAACTTTGTCAACCCACGCGAGGAGTCGTACGTTCTTGGTGGGAGCCATGATGGGAAGTCCTCCTAAAGGGGTACTGATGATTGGTTTTGACATGTTAGGCAGTTCGCGGGCGGTTCATGTTCGCCGAGGCAATTGAGGGGCAATCGTGACTGAAGACGACGTGTTGTTGGCCTTTGCAGCCAAGGTCAAAACTGCTGGACTTCTCGGGCCAATTGGCACCTTGGGCATTGGTGATGACGCTGCTGTTGTTCGAGTGAGTGGAGAGCTCGTGACTTCAGTTGATGTCGTGGTTGAAGGCGTCCATGGTGACTTTTCACTGACTTCTCTTCAAGACTTTGGTTGGCGAGCGGTCGGCGCAGCGCTGTCAGATCTCGCTGCCATGGGCGTCAAGCCCATTGGACTTTTGTCGAGCGTGGTGACGCCACACCTCGAAAGCTTCGATGAACTTGGCGAGGGAATCCTCGCGGCGGCTAAAGAAACCGCCTGTCCGATTCTTGGCGGAGACGTCAGCCGAGGGCCGGTGTGGTCAGTGTCGATCACTGTCTTTGGCGAGACCCACGGAGAACCCGTCATCTTGC
>CANGPX010000110.1 GCA_947456095.1 Acidimicrobiaceae bacterium | reverse complement strand
GCCGAAGTTCAAGGTGCGCGCCTACACCCGCTGCCAGCGCTGCGGCCGTCCACGGTCGGTGTACAAGAAGTTCGGCCTATGCCGTATCTGTCTGCGAGTGATGGTTCACGCCGGTGAAATCCCCGGTGTGACCAAGGCGAGTTGGTGAGGACCAAGAAATGACGATGACCGACCCAATCGCGGACATGCTGACCCGTATCCGCAACGCAAATAAAGCCCAATTCGACACTGTGTCGATGCCAGGATCAAAAGTCAAGGTTGCCTTGGCAGAGATTTTGAAGCGAGAGGGCTACATCGCTGACTTCACCGTCGCTCCAGCCGAAGGCCGTCCTGGCACCACGCTCGAGATCACGATGAAGTACGCCCCAGACCGCAGCCGCACCATTTCAGGCATCAAGCGCATCTCGAAGCCTGGACTGCGCATCTACGCCCAGTCGACCTCGATTCCTCGAGTCCTTGGTGGCATGGGTGTGGCCGTTGTTTCCACCAGTCACGGTCTCATGACCGACAAGGAAGCTCGTCGTCGCCGTCTCGGCGGAGAGGTCCTGTGCCATGTCTGGTAGTTCATCCATCTGCAACAAAGAGAGGATCTGATGTCACGCATCGGTAAGTCCCCGATCACCGTGCCTTCAGGCGTGACCGTTGCGGTCACCCCAGGCAATGTGAAAGTCAGTGGCCCACAGGGCTCCCTTGAGCGTTCGGTGCCAGAAGGCATTTCGCTCAACCAAGAAGGCGACGTGTTGACGGTGAGCCGTATTGACGATGCTCGTGAGCACCGTGCGCTGCACGGCCTGCTTCGGACCCTCGTTGCCAACATGGTCATTGGTGTGACCACAGGTTTTACCAAGGAACTCGAAATCGTCGGCGTTGGTTACCGTTGCGAAGCAAAGAGCCCAGGCTCCTTGCAGCTCGCACTTGGTTACTCACACCCAGTCTTTGTTGACGCACCTGCTGGTGTCACCTTCGAAGTCCCTGCCCCGACTCGCATCATTGTGAAGGGTATTGACAAAGAACAAGTCGGCCAAGTGGCCGCCAATATCCGTAAGCTTCGCAAGCCTGAGCCCTACAAGGGCAAGGGAGTGCGCTATGCCGGCGAGCACGTGCTTCGCAAGGCTGGAAAGGCGGCCAAGTAATGGCAGGTCGATCAACTCGCGAGCTTCGTATCCGTCGTCACAGCCGGGTCCGTTTTAAAGTTGCTGGCACCGCGGTCCGTCCGCGCGTGGCCGTTAGCCGCTCGAACAAGAACATCACCGCACAAATCATCGACGACTTGGCTGGCAACACCTTGGTGGCTGCTTCAAGCGTTGAGGCAGCGGTCACCGTGAGCGGTTCAAACATCGCCGGTGCTGAAGCCGTCGGCAAGCTCTTAGCTGAGCGGGCCAAACAAGCAGGGATCACGCAAGTGGTCTTCGACCGAGGCGGCTTCGCCTACCACGGACGGGTCGCCGCGCTGGCTGCAGCGCTGCGAGCCGAAGGACTGGAGTTCTAAGAATGCAAGAACCACAGCAATACGAAGAGCGGACCATCAAGGTCAACCGCGTGGCCAAGGTCGTTAAGGGTGGTCGTCGGTTCTCCTTCACTGCCCTCATGGTCATTGGTGACGGTAACGGTAAGGTCGGACTCGGCTACGGCAAGGCCAAAGAAGCTGGTCTTGCTGTCCAAAAGGGCATCGAAGAAGCTCGCAAGAACATGTTTGAAGTTCCACTTGCTGGAACGACGATCACCCACCCCATTATTGGTGAGTCTGGAGCTGGTCGCGTGCTGCTGAAGCCAGCTGCACCTGGTACAGGCGTCATTGCCGGTGGTGCTGTGCGTGCGATCCTCGAGATGGCTGGCGTTCGTGACGTTCTGGCCAAGTCCTTGGGTTCATCCAATGGCATCAATGTTGCCCACGCAACCGTTGCCGGGCTGAAGGCACTGAAGCGTCCTGACGAGCTTGCTGCTCTTCGTGGCAAGACCGAAGAAGAAGTCACCCCTGGTGGCACCTTGCAGGCTTACCGCGAGCGCAAGCGCGCCGGTGATCTCTACAACGAGGCACGATAACCATGGCTGAGAACATGCTCCAAGTCACTCAAATCCGGTCGGCGATCGGCACGAAGCCAAAGCACCGCGGCACGCTGCGCGCCCTTGGCCTTCGTGGCATTGGCAAGACCAACCAACTCCCTGACCGTCCAGAGATTCGCGGGATGATTGCCCGAGTTCCTCACCTCATTAGCGTGACGGAGGTTACGTCATGAAGCTTCACGATCTCCAACCAGCTCCAGGCGCCACCAAGTCCAAGCGCCGCGTCGGTCGCGGTATTGCCGGTAAGGGTGGAAAGACCGCAGGCCGTGGTACGAAGGGTCAAAAGGCTCGTCGTCAGATTCCTCACCAGTTCGAAGGTGGCCAGTTGCCACTGCTCATGCGAGTGCCGAAGCTGCGTGGATTCAATAACCCATTCCGCGTCGAGTACACGCCGGTCAACTTGGATGCCTTGGCCAATCTCGGCTTGAGCGAAGTGACCTTAGATACCTTTGTTGAGCATGGTCTGACCCAGAAGAAGGATCTCGTCAAGGTTCTCGGACGCGGCGAGCTGACCGTTGCAATCAACGTCACAGCTCACGGCTTCAGCCAGAGCGCCGAAGCGGCAATTGTTGCTGCTGGTGGCACCGTGACGAAGGCCCCGATGCCCTTCGGTGGTGGACGACCCGCTGCGCAGGGCAACGCGCACGCCAACAGGTAGGTCAACTTCGTGCTGAGCCGCCTGGCCAATATCTTTAAAGTTGCAGACCTTCGCAACAAGGTGCTGTTCACCTTGGCCGTGATCTGCCTCTACCAGTTCGGCGCCACCATTCCGGTGCCTGGCGTCAGCTGGTCAAAGATTCAGGAGCTCCAAAACGCAGCGAACTCCACTTCAGTAGCGAGTTTCTTGAACTTGTTCAGCGGTGGTGCTCTGTCGCGCATGGCCATCTTTGGTCTCGGTGTGATGCCGTACATCACGAGCTCGATCATCATTCAGCTGCTCACGACCGTGATCCCGAAGTTGACTGAGTGGCGTGACCAAGGCGCAGTTGGCCAAAAGAAGATTACGCAGACCACTCGGTATTTGACCGTGGCACTGGCACTGCTCCAGTCAACTGGTCTCGTCTACGCCTTCCATGGCCACGCTCAAGCCCTCATTGGCACTGACATTGACTTGATTCCGAAGTTCTCCATTCCCTTAGCTGCCTTCATGGTGCTCCTGCTCACTGCCGGTACGGCGTTTGTGATGTGGTTGGCAGAACTGATTACTCAGCGCGGTATTGGCCAAGGTATGTCGATCCTGATCTTCGCCAACGTTGTTGCCAATATCCCAACTGGTGGCAAGCAGGTGTGGGATGAAGGTGGTGCGTTCAAGTTCTTTGTGATCTTGGCCGTGTCGCTGTTGCTGCTTGTCGGCATTGTCTTCATGGACCAGGGCCAGCGTCGCATCCCGGTGACGTTTGCGAAACGCGTGGTCGGTCGCAAGATGTATGGCGGAAGTTCAACCTATATTCCGCTGAAGGTGAACCAGTCCGGCGTGATCCCCATCATCTTTGCCAGCTCCGTGCTCTACATCCCGGTATTGCTGGCCAATATTTTGCCTTTCGCAGGTTTCCAAAACTGGGTGAGCAAATCGCTCCAGCCAACAAGTTTCGTCTACATCGGCATGTATTTCATCATGATCTTGGCCTTCACGTTCTTCTACGTGTATGTCGCTTTTGACCCCTACCAACAGGCAGACATGTTGCGCAAGCAAGGTGGATTCATTCCTGGCATTCGCCCAGGACCCCCAACCGAGCGCTACTTCGTGCACTTGCTCAACCGGTTGACGGTTGTTGGTGCAGTCTTTCTTGGGGCCGTCGCCGTTGTGCCGAGCTTGCTCATGGCTGTTTGGCACATCAATAAGTTCCCGTTCTACGGAACGACCTTGTTGATCGCGGTCGGTGTTGCCCTTGAGACCATGCGCCAGATTGACAGTCAACTGATGATGCGTAACTACGAGGGCTTCCTTAAGTAGGCGTGTGATGACGACACCTGGCGTGAGGCTTATTGTCCTCGGAAAGCAAGGTTCGGGCAAGGGGACGCAGTGCACCCGGCTCAGCCATTACTACTCGGTACCCCATATCTCAACCGGCGACATGCTGAGAGCCAACGTCGAGCAAAAGACTCCACTTGGCATCCAAGCTCAAAAGATCATGGATGCTGGTCAACTGCTGCCCGATGAGATCGTCATGGAAATGGTCGCTGATCGCCTCGGAGAGCGAAACGTCTCTTCTCGTGGGTTCATCCTTGACGGCTTCCCCCGCTCTATTCGTCAAGCCGAACTCTTAGAAGCTCAACTTGCTCCTGTCGCCATTGACTTAGCCATTGAACTCGATGTGCCCCGTGAACTTGTGCTTGATCGCATTGCCAGTCGGCGGACCTGCAAAGACTGCGGCAAGATTTACTCACTGAACAACCCACCGGTTGTCCAGTGGATCTGTGACCAGTGTGGTGGCAATGTTGCCCAGCGCAGCGACGACACCCCTGAGTCGGTCAATAAGCGCTTGGACGTGTACGAAGAGTCGACCTTCCCGCTCATTGACTTCTATCAAGCCAGGGCACTCCTCAAGACCATTGACGCCGTTGGCAATGAACAAGAGGTCATGAGTCGCATCATCTCAGCCATTGAAGAACGCCGGGCAGCCAAGTGATTCGTCAGCCTGATGAGTTGAACAAGATGCGTCGTGCCGGCAAGGTCGTTGCTGAGATGCACGAGAAGACTCGTGAAGCCATCCGGCCTGGGATCACCACACTCGACTTGGACAAGGTTGCTCGAGAGGTGTTGGAGCGTCGAGGTGCGAGGTCGAACTTCCTCGGCTACCACGGCTTTCCTGCCGTCATCTGCACGAGTCCGAACTCCATGGTCGTCCACGGCATCCCCGGCGCTTACGTGCTTGAAGAGGGCGACATCATCTCGATCGACTGTGGCGCGATCATTGAGGGTTACCACGGTGACGCGGCCTACACCGCACCAGTCGGTGCGGTCTCGAAAGAAGCACAACGACTCATTGAAGTCACCGAGCGCTCGCTGTGGGCTGGCATTGAACAGCTCACCCCGGGAAATCGTCTGCACGAAGTTGGCCGAGCGGTCGAACATGTGGCGCTCGCCGGCGGATATGGCGTTGTTCGTGAATACGTTGGCCATGCCATTGGCACCGCCATGCACGAACAACCACAAGTTCCCAACTACTGGCCCGGCAGTCCGGGACCGAAGTTGAAAGTTGGCATGGTGTTCGCCGTTGAGCCAATGATCAACATTGGAACTGAAGAGACCTACGTGCTCGAAGACGGTTGGGGAGTTATGACTGCCGACGGGAAACTGTCGTGTCACGTCGAGCACACGATCTGCGTTACCGAGAACGGACCTGAGGTGTTCACCCTTGCGTGAAGCCCCTGAAATCCGCTGCCAACGTGTCGGGTTGGCGTTCTCGCGAAACGCGGGTAGTATGTCAAGCCCTGCCTCTGCGACTCGTTTCATTGAGTCGCAAAGCACATGGCGAGACCGCTTCAGTGGTGTCGCCGCGGGAAGAACGAGTTGAGGAGAAGGTCACCTGTCGAAGCCTAAGGAAGACGCAATTGTGCTGGAGGGAACGGTCACTGAGCCGCTGCCAAATGCAATGTTCCGCGTCGAACTCGAGAATGGTCACCAGGTCCTCGCGCACAGCTCGGGGAAGATGAGGATGCATCGCATCCGCATTTTGCCTGGCGACAAAGTTCAGGTCGAGATCACCCCCTATGACCTCACCCGTGGTCGCATTACGTATCGCTACAAGTAGTCCGTACCAACCATCCGTCTGGAAGAAGAAGAGGCCATGAAGGTCCGTCCAAGTGTCAAGCCAATGTGCGACAAGTGCAAAGTCATCCGGCGTGCTGGTCGCGTCCAAGTGATCTGCGCCAATCCCCGCCACAAGCAGCGTCAGGGCTGAAAGGAAACAAATGGCTCGTATTGCCGGAGTGGAT
>CANGPX010000109.1 GCA_947456095.1 Acidimicrobiaceae bacterium | reverse complement strand
CTCAACTCGAGTTTTGTCGTGACTGGCACCGAGGCAGGCTTTGGGCAACACCCTGACGGCCCTGGAGGCCAGCCACCAGTTGGCGCACCTGACTTCGGGACGCCACCACCGACACGCTAGGCACCGCGAACACCAACATCTGCATCGGACCGGCCTCTCGTGGCCGGTCCGATGCTTTGGCGACCATGTTCCGATTACGCAAGACGTCCAGCAGTTGTTTGCTGCGTGCGGGCGAGTACTTGGGTGCGGCTACTTTCAACTTTTGCTGCCACATGAGCACCAAGCGTCGTTGGCTGGTAGCGAGCAGGGCGATCTTGGCTGATGCAGCTTGGAAGACAGGAGATCACCGCGTCTGGGTTTCCATCTTGAAAGAGCGCAATCGAGCGACGCGGCGGGCTGGAGAGATCTTGAGCAGGGATGACTCGATGAATGGTTGACGGCCAGAGATCATTGGTCAGCAAGGCCATTGCGTCACCAACATTGATGATGAGTGCATCATCGGCTGGTTGAAGGTCACACCAGGTGCCGTGTTCGTTGAGCACTTGCAAGCCAGGGCCAGGGTCAGCCAACAACACCGTGACAATGCCGTAGTCACTGTGTGCGCCGAGGGCCATCTGAGCTTCACGTAACTCGCCATCTTCAACTCTGCGGTCGTAGTAATTCGCCCGCATGGTCACATTGGCATGGTCAATCCGTTGGGCGAAGGAGTTCGCTTCAATCCCGAGTGCGAGGGCGAAGATGTGGCATAACTGTTCTGACAGCGCACGAGCTTGTTGGTAGTAGGTCCACAGCGCACGGCGGAAGGGCTCATCTGGCCACACATTGCGAGCAAATGCCGGATCGCCGTCATTTGCCTCCTCTCGGTCTTCGGCGCCGACCACGAAGCCTTCAACGAGATCTGCTGGAGTCAACTGTTGCAGTGTCGCGGCAAAGCCTTCGCTCTTTCGCTTCGTCCAACCTCGATAGGTGCCGTCTTCAGGAACACAGCGCTGTTTCATCTCCTCATTTCGTGAGAAGAAGTCCGACATTGCCTCGAGGGCTTGTGCTCGGACCCTCTGAGAAATCCCATGACCAATGACTTGCAAGAACCCACAGGACACTGCTGCGCCAACTTCGGCGACCGTATGTTGACGTTCCGAATTCGATCCCTCAAACCACAACGAGAGGTCAATCACCGGAGCATGAGCCTTGGCTCCGACGTGGCGAGGGACGTTGCCGACCCCTCCCAAAGAATGATCCATTGGCTCCATAGGTGCACATTAGCGACGAGGTGGGCGGAACTCTGAACCTTTCTCTTTCGACTGCAAAAGGCTTGGAGACACAGTTGGCCGGAGCGCTCTTTCGTTCTCAGATCTGTCAGAAGTTCGAGGTGAGAAACGCAAGCGCTTGGCTTTCATGAGCAACGAAAAACGAGTCGGTATGACAGCCGCTCGAGAACATCACCGACGTGGTCTTGGGCGCAGCCTTGGCAAATGCCACGACACCTGGATGAAAGGGATCATCAACTCCAGACGTCACCTGAACGGGAATGCCATCCAAGGCGCTCGCGTGGGTCACTGCGTTATAGGCGTCGAACTCTTGGGCATTTGTGTACGCACCGGCGTTCACACCTTTCGCCTGGTCAAAAGTGGTCCAAATTGCTGGACTGATTGCGGCCACTGCTCGAGCCAATGTTGGACAGTGCTCGGCAATGGCAATGGCGCCATAGCCACCCATGGAGATCCCCATCAATCCAAGACCCCTCTCGGGCCGACCAAGTCCCTTTGCTTGACAGAGCGGGATGAGTTCATTGACCACCATGCCCATGGGGTCGTCGTCTCTGTGGGGATGCCAGTAACCATTTCCGCCATCGACCGTCACCATGGCTGTTGGCACAGCGGTGTTCAGGCGACTTGGATGTTCTTGGTGAACAATGGCGAGTAGCTGCGCAGGAGTCATGCCCTTGATCGCCGTTTTGTGCGTGCCACCATCGCCGTGCAACATCACGACAAGGGGTAATTCGTCGCCGGGATGAAATCCTGGAGGCCAGGCAATGGTGTAGCCAACGTCACGCTTTCGCGCCGACGAGGAGAAGTGGCCTGAGATGGTTGGCCCAAGTGGAGCAAAGTTCGTCATTGGGATCTGCACCGAACAGGAACCGTCAAGCGAATCAAGGGTTGCTTTTCCTGGTAACACCCCACGATCTACCAGTTCAACGACCAAGCCACTTCCAGCCAACATCGCACCAACGCCACCGAGCGCAACGAACAATGCCTTTCGTCGTGACCAAGAAGAGGGAGAACGAGGAGTGGTTTCTCCAAGCTCCACTGCTTCTCGGCCAGTCTCCATTTCTCCAGTCTGACAGCGAACCCCAAACATTGCTCAAGTGCAACTCAATTGGAAACGAACCAATCTCCTCGCAGCACTGGCAAAGTATTGAAATGTTGTCGCGCTCCATCTCAGCCGAAAAGGGCTTCAACGCCGTCACAGTGTCGTTGATGATTTTGAGCAGCGAAGGGGGAATTCCCGTCACTGGCGTAATGAAACCAAGCACGATCTATTTCCAGCGACCCAAGTTTCAAGGCCGATTGATGAAGCCTCAGCTGGAGAGCTGATTTCGGACACCCTTGCGTTGGCTGAGAATGCTCGACCACACTGTCCGGTTTCCTGCGTCCCCTTCAGGTAAGAACGAGTATGGAAAACTCTAGGGTTCTCAAGTATTCAAGGTTCCCACTCTTTTTTGGGGCGGCAACTTTGGCGGCCTCTTTGTTGATGGCAACCCCTTCGGGAGCAACCGGCGGTGCGTCGCCGTCTGGGATCAGGTCGTTCTCGAACACTCCAGTCGCCCACGTTTTGCCTGCAGCATCAGAACCAACATCGAAGGCAATCGGATGGGGCTTCAACGTCCCCTCGGCTTTCGCCTCCGATCGCACGCATCTTTGGGTAGCGAACGCAAACGGCAACTCAATCACCGAGTTGAATCTCTCGAATGGCAATCTGGTTCGGGTTATCTCGGGCTCGCCTTACGCCTTTAATTCGCCGTCAGCGCTCGCTTCTGATGGCACGCATCTATGGGTGGCGAATGCTGGCGGTGACTCAATCACCGAGTTGAATCTCTCGAATGGCAGATTGGTTCGGGTTCTTTCCGACCCGTCTTACGCCTTCAACTCGCCAGAGGCTCTGGCGTCTGATGGCACGCATCTATGGGTGGCGAATACCGCCGGCAACTCGGTCACCGAACTGAACCTCTCTGACGGCAGTTTGGTGCGGGTTCTGTCGGACACCTCTTACGCCTTCAACTCGCCAACAGCCCTCGCTGTTGATCGCTTACATCTGTGGGTAGCGAACGCTGCAGGCAACTCGGTCACCGAGCTGAATCTGGCGAATGGCAGCTTGGACAAGGTCATCTCAGGTCCTTCTTGGGGCTTTCGCGACCCAGAGGCCCTGGCCTCGGACGGTACTCATCTGTGGGTGGCGAACGTTGCGGGCAATTCGGTCACGGAGTTGAATCTCTCGAACGGCAGCTTGGTTCGGGTTCTGTCGGGTTCGTCCTACGCCTTTAACTCCCCGTCGGCCTTTGCCTCTGACCGCACCCATCTGTGGGTGGCAAACGCTGGTGGAGACTCGATTACGGAGTTGAACCGCTCGAACGGGAGCCTCGTCCGAGTCGTCTCGGGCTCATCATCCAGATTTCAATCCCCTTCAGTCATCGCCTCCGACGGCACACGTCTTTGGGTGGCGAACGGTGATGGTGACTCGGTCACGGAGTTGAGCCTGTCTACTGGCCGCTCTGTCAGTGTCGTCGCGGGCTCACCATTTGCTTTGAACAATCCGTCGGCCCTCATCTCTGACGGGACCCATCTGTGGGTGGCGAATCTTTTGGGCAACTCGATCACCGAGTTGAACCTCTCGAACGGCAGCCTTGTCAGGGTCCTGAAGGCCTCGTCCTACGGTTTCAATTACCCCTCTGGCCTTGCCTCTGACGGCACGCATCTGTGGGTGGCGAACGCTGGTGGAGACTCGATCACCGAGTTGAACCTCTCAAATGGCAGCTTGGTCAGGGTCATCTCGGGCCCGGCTTATGGCTTCCACTATCCATCAGATCTCGCCTCGGACGGCACCCATCTGTGGGTGGCAAATGCGAGTAACTCGATCACTGAGTTGAACCTCTCAAATGGCAGCTTGGTTCGGGTTGTCTCTGGCCCACGCTTCGCGTTCAACAACCCGTCAGCCCTCGTCGCTGACCGCACACACCTTTGGGTGGCGAATGTCTTGGGGAACTCAATCACTGAGATGAACCTTGCCAACGGCACCTTGGTTCGCGTTTTCTCGGGCTCCTCCTTTGGCTTCAACGGCCCTCAGGCCCTCGCCTCTGATGGAACGCATCTGTGGGTGGCCAACCCTTACGGCGACTCAATCACCGAGATGAACCTCTCAAATGGCAGCCTGGTTCGGGTGATCTCAGACCCGTCCTATGCCTTCAACCGTCCCTCGGCTCTTGCCTCAGACGGCACCAATCTCTGGGTGGCGAATGCTGGTGGTGACTCGGTTACCAAGTTGAACCTCTCGAACGGCAACCTCGCTTGGATCGTCTCCGGCTCATCTTCTGCGCTCAGCCGTCCTTCGGCCCTTGCCTTTGGTGGCAACCATCTCTGGGTGGCCAATGCTGGCGGCAACTCAATCACCGAGATCAGCAACACGGCTCCATAGATCCCACTGGGCTCTCCTTTGACCCGCACTGCTGATCCACTCAGGTTGAGTGGGCCGAGTTGATCTTGACTGGCAACAAAAGGCCTCGGCTATCAATTCCCGAGCAAGGGTGACGTTGTTGATGAAGTGTCACTTTGCAAGCGGCCAGGCTCGATCAAGGAAACCCTTTCACCACCAACTGCTTTCTCGTTGCACTCCTCTGCCGATATTCCGCCAGAATTGCGTTCAAAGAACGCGAATATTCCAATGATTTCATTGATCTGATTCCCAACCTTGTGATCCGTAGGCGGCTCGAGCCAGGTTTCACGAGATTCTCTGAGCTCTGGAAACTTGCTGATGAGGGAAGATGCATTTCTCGCGTTTGACCAGAAACTCACTTTTCTTGAGCGTTGCGATACCCAAATCGAGTCGGCATGGCGCAGTGCGCCAAACATGATCTCAGCTAGGAGATGACGAATTCCTCAAGGGGTCCGTAGTCTCCGCGATCAGCCGATCGCAGCGCATTGAGGTATTCCAGCCTTACGTGTTCAATTCTTCGAGCTCCGGCTGTTGCCCCCCAAGTAAACGGAGGCTGACCGAGCGCTTCCATGAGCAAGTCAGCTGCTTGGCGGCCATGTCGACCGTTTCCGTTGGTGAACGGGTGAATCCACACGAGGCGGTGATGAAACCGAACAGTGGCAGTGAGCGGAGGTTCGTGTTGCGCCCAGATCTTTGCGTCGCTCACGAGATCTCGCATACTGGTCGCAATCTGTCCGGGATCAATGCCAATGGACATTTCACGCTGTCGATACTGGCCAGCCCAACGCCAAACGTCCCCAAACATCACCTTGTGCAGGTTCCGCAAGTACTGATCATCAAGCAGCGCGTTGACCTTCGGTACTCGCAACGTTCGTCGTGCCCGCAAAATGTTGTCCTGTTCAACCTCGTTGAGTTCGCCACGTGTGGTGATGTAGCTGAGTTTGAGTCCCCATCGGTCGTCATCTCCAAGCGGCGTGTGGCCATCTCCGATAGGGAGAATTGGTTCACGAGGTGAGATCAACGCAGTTTCCTCGAGTTGGGCTCTCCCCAGAGGTGTCGCTGATCAATGAACTGCTCAGCGAGTTCGTTCACTTTCGCGTCATCGATTCCTGGTTCAGATGCCTGATCTTCGAGCGCCATTGAGTGCCGGACAGCGTTCACCTCAGCCCGAGCCTTCAGGTGTGCCTGATGCAGCACCATGTCCTCGAGGGGCTCGTTTGGTATGAACACGTAGCGCAACTGACAATTGAGTGCGTGGGCCGCGCGCTCAAGGGTGTCGAGGCGGATGGATCCCAACTCCTCTAATCGTTCAATCTGACTAATGCGAGATTGGGTGATCCCCATGCGCCCG
>CANGPX010000108.1 GCA_947456095.1 Acidimicrobiaceae bacterium | reverse complement strand
TCTGGGATGTCGGACTTCATTGAGTCCATGTCGAGAGATTCAGTCTGGTGCATGAGAGGTCTTCCTTCAGGTGTTGACCGGACGCCCTATCCTAGTCTGATTTTGGGGAGGCCTCATCACGAGTCTCGCTGGTGAAGCCATGGTCTTCAAGAAGTCGCACTTCTTCACTGGTCAACCCGCCACGGCGATCAACAAGATCAGGGCGGCGAAGCAGTGTTCGCTCAAGCGACTGCGCTCTGCGCCACCGTTCAACGTCGCCGTGATTGCCGGACCGAAGCACAGCTGGGACCTCAAGCCCACGAAACTCTGCGGGCCTCGTGTACTGCGGATACTCAAGCAGTCCATCAGAAAAACTCTCATCAGCAGTTGACTGAGCGTTGCCAAGCGCTCCAGGCAGCAAGCGACCGACTGCTTCAATGACGACTAACGCTGCGAGTTCTCCCCCAGCAAGCACCACATCGCCAACAGAGATCTCTCCATCACAGAGTTCGTCAATGATGCGTTGGTCTGCACCTTCATAGCGACCACACAGCAACGAAAACCCTGGCAAGCAAGCGAGTTCGGTCGCCACTTGTTGAGTAAAGGTCCTCCCCGTTGGCGACAAGAAGAACAATGGTCGCTGCATTGGCTCAGTTGCCTCGACGTGTTCAACAGCCGCGAACACCGGCTCAGGCATGAGCACCATGCCCGCTCCTCCGCCAAAAGGAGCATCATCAACCGTGCGCCGTGCATCGGTTGCTCCATCTCTGAGATCATGGGCGTGCACGCTGAGCGCGCCGGCTTGCTGGGCTCGACCAAGAACAGAAGCCTGCGTGTAGGTCGTCACTATTTCTGGAAACAGCGTGAAGACGTCAATACGCATTACAGATCCAAAAAGCCCTCAGGCACGTCAACCACGATGGCCACATTGGGTTCGTGTTCAACAATGAATGCCAACGGCACGAGTTGTTTGGTCGAGGTCACCAAGAGATCAGAAGCGGGATTCTGCTCAACCGCTCGAACAACGCCAAAATCTTCGCCAGAAGTGGACGAGACCGTGCAGCCAATGAGTTCATGGACCCACAACACGCCTTCAACGTCAATGGGTGCAGCGCGTAGCACCACACTGCGCAGCGCCTCAGAAGCGTTGCGGTCACTTGTTCCATCGAACTGCACGATGTACTGACCTTGGTGGGGTTTTGCCGAGATCACTCGAAGTGGGCCACGGTCAGTTTGAAGCACCGAGTTGGGCTCGAGGCGCTCAGGAAGGTCACTGAAGAGGTGGACAATCACCTCCCCACGCAGACCGTGAGGTTTGGTGATGACCCCGACTTCGAGAAGCAGCGGCTCCTCAGCCAACTGCTCAGACGTCGACGATGTCGACGTTGGTCTTCACGCCCGACTTGGCGCCTGCGGCAGCCACGAGGGTGCGCAGTGCTTGTGCGGTGCGACCGCGACGACCAATCACGCGACCCATGTCAGCAGGGTTCACCGTGACCGACAGTTTCACCTGATCGCCACGAACGGAAGTCTCAATCGCCACATCATCAGGGTTGTCCGTCAGCGCCTTGGCGAGGTAACTCGTCACGGCGACGGGAACTTCAACAGCAGCGTCGTCAAGGACTTCGTCGTCGATCTCGTCGATGTCATCGATCTCGTCGACGACATTGACATCACCAGCTTCGTACTCTTGGGTCACTTGGCCTTGGCCGCCGTGAACTCTTCCCAAACACCAGAGGTCTTGAGGAGCTTTTCCACTCGTTCGGTTGGCTGTGCGCCTTGACGAAGCCACTTGAGTGCGGCTTCGCTGTCAATCTTGACAATGGTCTCTGGATCAGCCTTGGAAGCACCACGCGGAGCGTAAGTACCAAGGATCTCCAAGAAACGACCATCCCGAGGTGAGCGGCTGTCGGCCGCGACCACACGATAGGTCGGTTGCTTCTTCTTGCCCATTCGCACGAGGCGAAGCTTGACTGCCACGATCGATGCCCCTTCGTTGTCTCCGCACCATTGGCGGAGCGGTTCTCCCGGGGCGCACGCCACACGGGACTCTCACTCTACCCCCTCAGCGAGGGGATGGTCACCGACCCTTGGGTGGGGTGACCCGACCACCTTTTTTCTTGGACTTCTTCGAGCCACTCGCTGGTTGTTGCGCTGCCCATGGAGGAGGTGACATTGCCCCAGTTGGTGCGCCACCGAGCAGCCCTGAGAGTTGTTCTGGGCTTGCTTGGCTCATTGCCTGGAGTTGCTTGCGCATCGCTAAGGGATTGCCCATGCCTGGGATTTGCGGCATTCCACCGCCACCACCGAGGGACTTCATCATCTTGGCCATCTGTTTGAACTGCTTGAGCAGCGCTGCCACGTCAGCAACGCTGCGTCCTGAACCTCGGGCAATGCGCGCTTGCCGTGACCGATCAATGAGATCTGGGTTTTGGCGTTCACGGGCAGTCATTGAATGCACCATGCCTTCAATGCGGGCAATTTCACGATCATCAAATTGCGAAGCCGCTTCTTTGAGCTGTTTTCCCATACCGGGAATGAGTCGAGCAATCGATCCAAACGAACCCATCTTCTTGATCTGGTTCATCTGCTCTAAGAAGTCATCAAAAGTGAACTGGCCAGCCAGCATCCGCCCAGCGGACTCGCCCAATTTGGCGGTGTCCATGGTGCGCTCGGCTTGCTCAATCAGCGACAGCACATCGCCCATGCCGAGAATGCGATCAGCCATGCGATCAGGGTGGAACAACTCCAAGTCGGCGAGTCGCTCACCAGTTGAGGCAAAGGCAATGGGTTTGCCAAGGACGTATTTAACTGACAGCGCCGCACCACCACGTGCATCTCCATCAAGCTTGGTCAACACCACGCCATCAAGCGCCAAGGTCTCATTGAAGGCTTTCGCCGTGTGCACGGCATCTTGACCAGTCATGGCATCAAGAACCAAGAAGGTGTAGTGCGGCGAGGTTGCTTGGCTAATGGCCTTCACTTCAGCCATGAGTGCTTCGTCAATGGACAGGCGTCCAGCGGTGTCCAAGATGACAACGTCGCGCCCAATGCGCACGGCCTCATCAACGCCGTTCTTCACCACCTCAACGGGGGAAGCCCCAAAAGAATGAAAACCAACGCCAGCTTGCTCAGCCAAAATCCGCAGTTGTTCAACCGCAGCTGGGCGCTGCAAGTCGGCGGCCACGACCATGGGGTTTCGACCCTGCGACTTGAACCATGTCGCGAGCTTTCCAGCCGTTGTCGTCTTACCAGCGCCTTGGAGTCCAGCCAACAAAATCACCGTTGGTGGTCGCGAGGCGTAGGTGATCTTGAGCGTTTCGCCACCAAGTACTGAAATCAATTCTTCGTGAACAGCCTTGACGACTTGTTGTCCAGGCGTCAGTGACTTGCTCAGTTCCTCAATGGAGCAGCGTGCAGCGACATTGGCACAAAATGCTCGAGCAACAGAGAGTTCAACGTCAGCTTCAAGCAGTGCGGTGCGGATTTCACTCAGGGCTTCAGCCAAGTCCTGTGCAGAGATGCGGCCGCGCCCACGGAGGCGGCCGCCAATTCGCTCTAGTCGGTCTGAGAGGGCATCGAACACTTGCGCCTCAACCTAGTTGTTCGTCGCCAACAAGCGCATCAATAAATGCCTTTGGCTCAAAGACCAGGAGGTCATGCAAACCTTCTCCTACGCCAATGAAGCGAACCGGGATGCCAAGTTCAGCTTCAATGGCGAGCACCACGCCGCCTTTGGCCGTTCCATCGAGTTTGGTCAAGACCACTCCGGTCACCGACACCGCTTCGGTGAATTGGCGGGCCTGGACAAGAGCGTTTTGGCCAGTGGTTGCATCAATGACTAAGAGCACCTCGGTGACCTCACCTGGCTCTTTGTCTGCCACTCGGCGGATCTTCTTTAACTCTTCAACCAAGTTGACCTTGTTGTGGAGGCGTCCTGCAGTGTCAGCCAGCACGACGTCGTAGTTCTTGGCCTTTGCTCGCTGCAAGGCATCGAAAATGATCGCCGAAGGGTCTCCACCAGCCGCACCACGCACAACGTCGCTGTCAGAGCGATCTCCCCAAGAGGCGAGTTGCTCGCCAGCAGCTGCTCGGAACGTGTCACCTGCTGCGAGGAGCACCTTCATCCCTTGACCGCCAGCGCGACTGGCTAACTTGCCAATCGTGGTGGTTTTTCCGACGCCATTGACCCCAACAACGAGCCAGACCGTCACTGCACCTAGAGAGGTTGACCTTGCGAGTTCGCCATTGCTTGGACGAGTGGTTTGGAGAAGAACGGCAACGAGTTGCGCCTTCAGTCCCTCAAAGAGACTCCGGTCGTCAGTAATTGCTCCAGACTTCACTTGTTCTTTGAGGGCTGCGAGCACCTGTGCGGTCGTTGCCACCCCAACATCGGCTCGAAGCATCGTGGCTTCTAAGTCTTCCCAGGTTTCTTCGTCAATTGCCTTGAGGCGACGAGCAGCACGAAGGCTTGAGAACAGTCCCCGGCTCTTGCGCAGTGATCCCTCAACCGTTGGAGATTCGACGACCTCTGGCGTTGCTTGGAGGTCAGGGACACTAAATGACTCGAACTCGGCACCGATCTGCAGGCTTGAAGCTTCTGGTGGCGATTGTTCGAGAGAGACTAATTCGCTCGAGGTGACGTCATCAACGTCGACAGGCACGGGTGGTGCAGGTGCAGGTGCAGGTGCAGGTGCAGGAGCAGGAGCAGGAGCAGTCTGAGGCGCTCCTGTGGTGTTGTGCGAGCGACGCCGCAGCACCGCAACTCCCCCACCAAGAACCAGAACGACTGCGGCCAAGACGGCGAAGAGCACGGTTGAATCAACAGCACCCAAGTTCAGAACGAAGTGATGTCCCACTATGCGATTGCGACAGATTCTTCAGTTGCCACTTTACGAATGACCTTCTGGCTCACGACTTGACTCGATCCGCCAGGCTTCATGGTCACACCGTAGAGCGCGTCACCAGCCTCCATCGTGCGCTTTTGGTGAGAAACAATGATGAGCTGTGCTTCATCACGGAATTCTTCAATGAGGCCCAAGAAGCGATGCAAGTTCACATCGTCAAGCGCCGCTTCGACTTCGTCCATGAGATAAAACGGCGACGGCCGTGAACGGAAGATGGCGAAGCTAAAGGCCAGTGCTGCCATGGATCGCTCGCCACCAGACAACAGCGACACCCGTCGCACATTTCGTCCCATCGGGCGCACTTCAATCTCAACGCCGGTGTTGAGCAAGTCATCGGGATCTGACAACACGAGTCGGCCGGTTCCCCCAGGGAACAACATGGCAACGAGCGTCGAGAAGTGTTCATTCACGTCAGCCACCGCTGAGGCAAACGTCGCCACGATTTCGGCATCGAGCTCGCCAATCACCTGCTGGAGATCACGACGAGCTGAACGCACATCGGTTACTTGGCTATCAAGATCACGGTGGCGCTCTTCCAAGGCCGAGAGCTCTTCTAAGGCCAGTGGGTTAATCGGCCCGAGCGATTGCAGCTTCGCCGCCAAGTTGTTCGCGTGAATGGAGGCGACAATGCCTTCAGGCAAGACCGGGCATTCAGCTCCAAGCACCAACGTTGTCGTTGAACCAAGTTCGCGCTCAATGTGATCGGCAAGCGACGTCATCTTGAGGCCGAGCTCTGCGACTTCGACTTCGTTGGCTCGCTGGCGATTCGAGAGTGCCCCGTTTGCGGTCTCGAGTCCGCCACGACGGTTGCGAAGTTCTTCTAAGCGCTCACCGCCTGCTCGAACGGCCTGCATTTGGGTTTGATAAGCACCTTCGACCGACTGAGCCACTTGGGCAATGCGACCTTGTTCTTCTTCAACAAGTGCTCGAAGCTGCAACAAGGTCGAAGCAGTGCGCTCGAGGCGAAGACGCCGAACAGCTGCTTGTTCGCGCTCGGCTGCATGACCTTCGAGGCGTCGCTCGATTTCCACCCGACGGCGGTCAAGCACTCGCGAGCGCTCTTCGAGTTCTGCTTCAGCAATCGCAACCCGTCGGCGCTGTTGGTTGAGCTCATCACGCTGGATGCCAACGGCCCGCTCAGCAAGACCAATTTGCTCGAGCGCCAACTGACAACGCGTGAAGGTCTCTTCGAGTTCAGGAAGTGCGGCTTCAGCCTGCTCGAGCGTTTCAGCGATGGTTGCCCTGTTGGTCGTGGCGGTGTCGAGATCGCTCTTGGCTGTGGCAACGGCGAGGTCGGCCGCGTTTCGCTCAT
>CANGPX010000107.1 GCA_947456095.1 Acidimicrobiaceae bacterium | reverse complement strand
GAGCAGTTCTGTGGCTCATGGTGGCGAGGCGTGGAGTGGTCTCCTGCTTTGCTTTTGGAGCACTTGCTGGGGTGATCTGTCAGCTCTTTTGTCTGTCTCTGTGAGCTTTGGCAGTTCTTGGCCCGCAGAACATCTCTTTTCGTGCGTCACTGTTTGGTTTTCCCGGTAGAAGGCAGGGGTGACCAAACAGGCTCGGGTGGCGAGAACGAAGAACGGATTTGCCCCACGGGACTGTCAGGTCTGTGGCCTTCCCTTTGAATGGCGGGCGAAGTGGCGCAACAATTTCGACGAGGTGCGCTACTGCTCGACCAAGTGTTCACGCGCGGCAAGAGTGGATCGTCGAGCAGCACCATGACACAGACGTTCTTTGTCCTTGGTGATCAACTTTCAACCGGGGTTGAGCCTTGGCCGATACTCAGCCCTGACAACGTGATCTTGATGATCGAGAGCGAAGCGCTCATTTGCCAACCGCGCCATCTCACTCGTGTGGGGCTGTACTTGTCGGCCATGCGGAACTTTGCACAAGAACTTCGCCAAAAAGGCTTTGTTGTTGACTACCGACGAGCGGCTGACTTCACCCAGGGCCTTCACGATCACCAACGGGAGTTCTGCCCAACGGAAATTTCCATGAACGCCCCGAGAGGTCGCCATGCTCGAGCGCTGTTTCTTCGCCTCGGGGTTGTGCTCTTGCCCGACCCTTTCTTTTTGACCAATGTCGAAGAAGTTCGCTCACGACCGAAAAAGCCAACCTCCATGGAGCCGTTCTACCGAGCGCAACGCCTGCGCCTCAACGTGTTGATGGAAGGCACCGAGCCGGTTGGTGGCCAGTGGAACTTTGACACAGAGAACAGAAAGCCACTTCCACGTGGTGGCGGGACCTGGCCAGAGCCATGGTCGGCTGCACTCACTCAAGATGAAGTTGCACTGATGAACGAGCTCGCGCCAACGCACCCGGGAGCAAATGCACTCGACGTGTGGCCGAGGACGAGAGCCCAAGCAATTGAGCAACTCCACGACGCGATTTTGCGGATCATCCCGCTGTTTGGGCCCCATGAAGACGCAGCAAGTTCTGACAACTGGCATCTCGCCCACTCCCGACTCAGTCCTGCACTCAATATGGGACTGCTGCACCCAGCAGAAGTGGTTGAAGCAGTGTCAGCGGCCTTTGCTGCTGGTCGAATTCCCCTGGCAAGCGCCGAAGGGTTTCTCCGACAGATCATTGGCTGGCGTGAATGGGTCTATGTGCTCCACCACTTGCGCACCGCTGAGTATGAGCAGGAGAACTTCCTTGCCGCCACTCACCCGCTGCCCGAATCTTTTGCCACTATGGGTACCCATGAGATGAGATGTCTCAACGCTGTTCTTCGGCATCTCCATGACTACGGATGGAATCACCACATTGAACGGCTCATGGTGCTGGCCAATTCGGCAACGCTGAGTGGGATGAACCCCTTGGCACTGACGAGGTGGATGACCGGCGCCTATGTCGATGGCGCTGAGTGGGTCATGGAAGCAAACGTCATTGGCATGGGGACGTTTGCCGATGGTGGGGACACCGGCACCAAGCCTTATATCGGAGGCGGAAATTACGTCAACAAGATGACGAACTTCTGCAAGGGCTGTGCGTTCTCGCCAACTGAGCGCATCGGGCCTGCGGCCTGTCCACTCACCACTTTGTATTGGGACTTCCTCATCCGCCATGAAGCGCCACTGGCCAAGGTGCACCGAATTGCACCGCAGCGAAAGGCGGCGCTCGCTCGACCTGATCGGGCGGAGATCACCGCTCAGGCGCCGAACGCAGTCGCGATTGTCCTCGGTCGGCGGCACAGTAGCCCTTGAGTTGAAGTTCACGGATTGCAGTGCCCACCCTGTTGAGGGTCAGCCGCTTTTGCCCGTCTGTGCACTTCGCTGAATGAACACCGTGTGGCCAGATCGTCTCAAAGTGATCCACCACTTCTGCGAGTCCTGATGCTCCAAAATGGAGCAAAGAGGATGATCATGAAGAGAAGGCGATACACACCCGAACAGGTGATTCGAATGCTTGCTGAAGGCGAGAAGTTGCTCAATGCTGACCATGACATGGCTTTGGTCTGTCAATAACTCGAGATCACTGAGTAGCCCCATGGGCACCGGTGTTCACGCGAGAAAGTGCTAGCATTGCTAGCAACAAGGAGGAATCTGAGTGGCGGCCGTGAGCATCCGAAATCTCGATGATGCGGTTCGAGATCGTCTTCGCTTGCGTGCGGCGGCGAACGGTCGCTCGATGGAGGCTGAGATGCGGGCGATTCTCATGGAAGCCGTTGAAGAACCCGATGAAGACGAAGGCATTGTCGGCGCCCTGATGAAGCGCTTCAGTCAACTTGGCGGCGTAGAACTCGGATTCGCACCTCGAAGTGAACTTCCTCGTGCCGCAGAATTCTCCGAATGATCATTGTTGACACCAATGTGGTTTCAGAACTCATGCGAAGTGAGCCATCGCCGTCAGTTCTTAGCTGGCTAGGGCAACAACATCTTTCGACACTTCGCATCACCGCAGTCACGGTCGCGGAAATCCTTTATGGAATTGAGCGACTTCCTGATGGTCGCCGCAAGGTTGCCTTGCGCGAGAGCGCGCATGAACTTTTCTCACGTTTTGCTGACGAGGTGATTGCCTTTGACGGCCGAGCAGCGAAGCTCTACGCCGAGATTGTCGACCTTCGTGAGCGCAGTGGCACGCCAATCAGTGGATTCGACGCTCAAATTGCGTCGATTTGCCGAGTTCACGATGCAGCACTTGCGACGAGAAACGAACGTGACTTCGTTGGTGTTGGACTTCGCCTCATGAACCCTTGGTCCACCTGAGGCGTTGGCGACGCACAGCTTGGTGAGGTTTGACGCTTGATGACCTGTGTCTGGCCTCACTCATCACCCTTCTTTTCTCGGGTGTTCACTTTTCACCGGCGCTTCTGGTCACTTTTTCAGTGGCGTCGACAACTTCTTTGCCACCACCAAGTGCGGCCTTTGTGCAAGCAACAGCCTCGTCGGATCGACAGGTAGCGTACCGAGTGATCCCTTGAAAGGAATTCGCCATGCGAAAGCGACAAATCGGCTCACTGTCTGTCTCGGTGATTGGACTCGGCACCAATAACTTCGGTTTCACCATGGCTGAAGATGCAGTGTTGCCAGTGGTCGATGCTGCACTTGAAGCTGGCATCAATTTCTTTGACACGGCCGACTCCTACCTGACAAGCGAACAACGCTGCCGCAGTGCGCTTGGCAGTCGCCGCGACGACATTGTCTTGGCTACCAAGTTCGGGAGCCAAGTAGACAGCGAGATCACCGGTGGTGCTGCTGGCGCTTATGTGCGCCAAGCCGTTGAGCGGAGTTTGAGCCAGCTCGGCACTGATCGCATTGATCTCTATCAGCTTCACAAACCCGACGACACGGTGCCAATTGCCGAGACCTTGGGTGTGTTGAACGAACTCGTTGATGAGGGCAAGGTCATTGAAATAGGGTGCTCGAACTTCTCGGCCAAGCAACTTCGCGAAGCAGAGGTCGCAGCTGGGACAGGTGCACGGTTTGTCAGCGTGCAAAATCACTACAGCCTGCTCGAGCGTGCCGATGAGACTGAGGCCCTGCCGGTGTGTGCTGAACTCGGCCTTTCCTATCTTCCCTATTTCCCCCTCGCAAACGGTCTCTTGACCGGGAAATACCGTCGAGGAGCCGCCGTTCTCGAAGGCTCGCGCATTGACAAGTGGCAGATGGCCGACCGGGTCTTGACTGCTGCGAACTTTGATGTCCTTGAGCGCCTTGAGGCCTGGGCGCAAGAGCGTGAGCACACGCTGCTAGAACTCGCCTTTGCTTGGCTGCTGGCGACCCCAGAGGTGGCTTCGGTGATTGCTGGGGCCACGACCCCGGAACAGATCAGGGCGAACGCCTTCGCTGGATCGTGGGAGCTCACGATGGAAGAAGCTGAAGAGGTTCGCAAGCTCACCGCGTCGTCGACCGTGGCATGAGTGACAACGCTCTCGTGCAGCGAGCAACTGCTCGTTGAGTGAACCTGCCCCGATGCACGAGAGAAGCAAGGCGAGCAAAATCACTCGTGAGATGCGACTTCACTAGCGCGTCTGCTCATTAGAGTTGGGCGCGTGGCGAACAACACCTCTCAGATGGAATGCTCCTGATGACAAGCAAGGCCCCCATTCCACGAGGACCTCGCAGGTCTCCTGAGGAAATTCGCCGATTGATGATTGCTGCCGCGATCCAAATGCTGGTGGAAGAGGGCCTTGGAGTTGGCACTGAGCGCGTCACCTTTAAAGGGGTATTCGAACACCTTGAGACCCAGCAAGGCATCCGCCTGCACTACGCCTCAGCCCTCGGTCGCATTTGGGCCAATCAGCATGAATTCCAACGCGATGTGGCGCTCGCTGTGGCATCAATCGACTCGAGCGCAGCGGAATCCGAGGCCACGATTGCGGGCTTCCTGAACATTTTGAGAAAAGCTGACCGGAGCACCCCCGAAGGCCGATGGCGTGCAATTAATCGCTTCTGTCTTTCTGTCGGGGAATCGAGTTTGAACGAACTCGTTGATTCACCCACTTGGCCGGTTTGGGTCAGCATCTGGGCTGTTTCCATGTCGAATCCCGAGCCGTCCGAGCGTGACTTGGTTCGCGAGGCCTTGACCAAAAGCTACGAAGGCCTTACGTCCAACTTCGAATTCGCCTTTGACTGGGCGATTAGTTTGCTCGGACTCCGGGCGAAGGCCCCGCTCACGACAAGCCAACTTTCGACCGCGGTGTCGGCCTTGGCTGAAGGCTGCGGCCTGCGCGACCGGCTGCGTCGTGCCGATATTCGCGACATCAAACTCCCAACTGGTACAGAAGGTCGACGAGAGTCTTGGACACTGTTCGGCATTGGCCTTGAGGCGCTGTGCGTGCATTTCCTCGAGGAGATTCCAGGATGGGAACCAACTCCCCTTGATTTTTAGGTCATTGGACCTCGCGAGGTGGACCTGTTCACCTCACCGCAGCGTTGCAGGATCTACTTGGTGACCAAATCTGGGGCTTGCCAGGACTGCTCGGCCTTCCGTGCCGGTAGGGCAAAGGTGACGCCCAAGAAAACCGTGACGAGCGCCACCTGAATCCACAGCGAGTGACGGAAACCTACTGTCGGCATTTGTTTCGTGGCCTGAGCGAAAAAGGCCGTGCCAAAGATCGCCACGCCCACCGACGAGGCAATTGACTGCACTGCAGACAAGACGCCGGAGGCTGACCCCACCGCGTTGTCCTCAATGGCTGAGATAATGGTGTCGAACAGCGCAGCCACCACCAAGCCAGTGCCGAAGCCGGAAATCACCATGCCGGGAATGAGCTGCATGAGGTGGAAGTTCGAGACGTCGCGTACTCCAACGAGCAGGATCACCGCACCGAGAATCTGGGCGATGGCACCAATTTGCAGGACCTTGCGACCGAGTTTGTCGGCAAGCACTGCGCCACTGACCGTGCCGCCAAGAGCGGTCCCTAAGGCAATGGGGATGTTGCCGAGTGCTGCGCCGCCAGCCGAGTAGGCCTGACCAATCTGGAGATACAGCGTGATCACGAGGTAGATCCCGGTGAAACCAGCAAAGAACAGGGCCAAGCCACCGAGACCGAAGGTATACGAGCGGTTGGAAAAGATCGACGGATCGACTAGCGGAGTGCGTCCCGTCGAGGCCACTTGACGGTTCCGCAGGACGAAACCAACAAAGCCAAGAGCAGATCCAACAAAACACAGCCATGTCCAAAGCGGCCATCCGGCTTGTTGGCCTTGGATCAGCGGGAGCACGAGCAGTCCCGAGGCAACCGCGATGATGAGGGCGGCAAAGGCGTCAATGCCAACTGATTGATCGCCAGAGGTTCGAGGGAGCATCTTCCAGGCCAGCACGGTGGCCACGATGCCAATGGGGATATTGACGAGAAAGACGTTGCGCCATCCAATGCCGAACAGGTCAGCTTGGATGAGAAACCCGCCGATGATCGGGCCAAGGATGCCACCGAGACCGAACACCGGGCCAAAGACAGCGAAGGCCTTGCCGAACTCTTCAGGCGGGAAGGCTTGACGGATTAACCCAAAGCCTTGTGGCAACAACATTGCAGCGGTGAAACCCTCAAGGAGTCGAAAAGCAATGAGCCAAGCATTGGTCGGGGCAATGGCGCAAAGCAGCGATGCAACAGTGAACGAGACCAAACCAAACAGGAACATCTGGCGGCGCCCAAATCGGTCACCGAGCCGTCCACCGAGGACGAGCCCAGCGCCAAGTGCCAAGGCGTAGCCGCCGATAATCCACTGGAGCTGCGAGGGTGAAGCACCTAGGTCTTTCTCAAGGGACGGCCCGGCCACGTTGACAATGGTCGAGT
>CANGPX010000106.1 GCA_947456095.1 Acidimicrobiaceae bacterium | reverse complement strand
GACGGTCACGATCGAGCCTTTGGTGTGGTGCTCTTCTTCAGCGCTCCAATCTCACGCTGAAAATCGCCAACATCATCAAACACTTTGTAGACCGAGGCAAAACGCACATAGGCCACTTGATCGAGTTTGCCGAGGAATTCAAGGACTGCCAAGCCCACTTCTTCAGAAGTTGGCTCTTGCGAGCGGTCTCGAAGCAGATCTTCGACGTCTTGGGCAAGCGCCACAATGGCGGTTTCATCAACGGGTCGATTCTTGCAAGCCGAACCCACCCCACGAATCAACTTCTGTCGATCGAACGGTTCACGAGAACCATCACGTTTCACTACCCAAAGTGGGACTTCTTCAATGCGCTCAAAGGTGGTGAAGCGCTGCCCGCAGCCTTGACATTCACGGCGGCGGCGGATTGCTGCACCTTCATCACCGACGCGCGAGTCCACGACCCGGTCATCATCAACGGCACACCATGGACATCGCATTATCTCCATCCTACAACTGCCCCTCGCCGTTTCGAAGGCGTCTGACGGACGAGTTAGGGAATCGCGATGCGCTCCCCAGGAACGACCACCGTTGAACCCAACTCATTTTCAAGCGCAGCTCGAACTTCACTGAGCGGCGACTGACCAGCGACGGCTTGCGCCACCGTGTCAAACGTGTCGTTGGCCTGGACGGTGTAATAACCCTTCAGTGCAATACCAGGCACCGAGATGGCATGCCCTGGAGCAACTGGGGTTCCCGAAATCACACTGATTGCCCCGAGACCAAGAACAGCAATGATCGAAGCAGCCACGGTGCCAAGAACCATGCGTCGTCGTCGATAGACCGACTCGGGCAGCGGTCGTGCCACTCGACGACGAACCTCAACTTGAGGTGCAACTTCACGTTGAGGTTGAAGTCGAGCCGAAGAGATCCGAGCTGGGCGATCAGCGGATGCAGCCAAGAAGGGCAATTCAGCTGCGAGGCCACCTTCGAGCAAGCGCAACTCTGGCTTCGGCCACGCTGTTGCCAGATCTACAGCGTTCTCATCTTCAAACATTGGAATCATCACCATTGCTGCCACCTCACTTGTGTCTTGCATCACGTTGTACTGAACATTCCAAACAAACGAACGTTTGTTCGATGTCTTAATATGAACACGAACATTTGTTCGTGTCAAGCCAGAGACGAACAGATGTTTGCTTTCGTTGTTCAACAGCAGTACGATGCCAAACGGGTGTTCGATGACGCCTCGACAGTCTTGGAGGAATCCCATGTCAGAAGTACTGAGCCCGAAGCGCAAAGCCATTCTCGACTTCATTTCCACAACTACCCGCGACCGTGGCTATCCACCATCGGTTCGTGAAATCGGCGAACACGTTGGCCTGACCTCGTCAGCCACCGTCCACAGCCACTTGGCGGTACTTCAACGCGAGGGCTATCTCTACAAGGACCCGACCAAGCCTCGAGCCATTCAGGTTCGCTACGACGCCGCTTCGCCTGCTCCAATTGGCACAAGCCCAATGCGCCACGTTCCCCTCCTCGGCTCAGTTGCCGCTGGTACTGGGGTCATTGCAGATCAACAGGTCGATGAGCTCATGCCGCTCCCCGAATCGTTCACTGGATCCGGAAATGTCTTCATGTTGAAGGTACGCGGTGATTCAATGATTGATGTCGGCATCTTCGACGGGGACTTTGTCGTCGTGCGAGAACAACAGACCGCCGAGAACGGAGAAATTGTCGTCGCTGGCATACCCGGCGAAGAGGCAACGGTGAAGACACTGTCTCGCACCGCAACGTCAATTGTGCTGATCCCAGCGAACGAGCAATTCTCGCCAATGGAATTCACCCCAGACGAAGTTGCGATCTACGGCAAGGTCGTCACCGTCATTCGCTCGCTGTAACCACGACTTGTCTCAACTCGAGTCCGTTCAGACGGATTCTTTGGAAGTAGTCGGTGCGCTTTTCCAAGTCACTTCATTGTTGAGGCGACCAAAGCGGAACATGGCGAGGTCCATGAAGTAGTTCTGATGCAACTTCCACGGCTTCTTTGTCGCCTGCTTTGGCAACTTCGAAGCACTTCGCTGGACATAGCTACTGGTGAAGTCAAGGAAGGGCTCAACCCCAACGTCGCTCGGCGGTGGATTCGGGATCACCGAGGTGACTCCCCTTCGGTCCATCTCTTTCAGCAACCGGCAGACGTAATCTGCGGTGAGGTCAGCTTTCAGCGTCCATGAAGCATTGGTGTAGCCAAAGGTGAACGACAGGTTCGGCACCGAGCTCAGCATCATGCCTTTGTAGAGCACGGATTTGCCCGGGTCAATCGCCACGCCATCAACAGAGATCTCCATTGACGACAAAATTTCCATTTCAAGGCCAGTGGCGGTGACAACGAGATCGGCTTCGAGGTTTCGCCCCGAACTCAGCGAAATCCCTGAGGAGGAGAACGTGTCAATGGTGTCGGTCACCACTTCAACCTGTCCGTTCGAAATTGCTTCGAAGAGGTCGCCATTTGGGATGAGGCACAGACGCTGATCCCATGGGTTATATGACGGGTTGAAGTGCACATCAACGTCGTAACCCTCTGGCAATAATTCGATTGCAGCGTCTTTCAGTGCTGCTTTCACCTTGTCAGGTCGCCTACGAGAGAGCTGGAACATGAGCGTCGATAACACGACGTTTTTCCATCGCACAATGCGATACGCCACCATTGCCGGGAGGAACTGCCGAAGTCTGTTGGCAAAAGCATCGATATCTGGACGCGAGGCCACATAGGTTGGCGAACGTTGCAGCATCACGACGTGGCCCGCAGTCTTGGCTAACGCTGGCACCAGCGTGACCGCAGTTGCCCCTGAGCCAATGACGACAACGTTCTTGCCCGTCACATCTAAGTCTTCAGGCCAGTGCTGTGGGTGAACAAAAGTTCCCGAGAAGGTTTCTTCGCCAGTGAAGTGCGGCCGGTGGCCCTCGTCATAGCGGTAGTAGCCAACGCAAGCGGCCAAGAATCGACAGGTGATCTGTGACGTTTCTCCGGTGTTCGTGTGGGCAACGTCGACCGTCCACATCTGTTCAGCAGTTGACCAGGATGCACCAATGCCACGGCGGCTGTAGCTAATGCGTCGATCAACCCCATATTTCACCGCAGTTGAACGGATGTAGGCCAAGATGTCGGCGCCATCTGCCACCGACTTGTCCCCCGTCCAGGGTTCAAAACTCCAACCCAAGGTGAACATGTCCGAGTCGGAGCGAATGTTTGGATAGCGGAAGAGGTCCCAGGTGCCACCGGAAACTTCCCGCGACTCCAAAATCTGAAAGGTCTTGTCTGGACAACTGCGAACGAGATGGCACGCCGTGCCAATTCCCGAAAGTCCCGCACCCAAGATCAATACGTCAACGTCAGGTGTCTTCATTGCTTCGTTGCCCACAGTTCATCGGTGTAGCGATCAGTACCAGGAATCGTTGGAACAAAGGGCAACGCCGCTACCACTTCAGCTCGACCCGAGGCTTGGAGTTTGCTCGCGAAGGCGCCAATGGTCGTGTCATAGCAATCAAGTGGAGACTCGTCGAGGAAGAACAGCAAAAGCGTTCGCTCATCACTAGCCGCCGCACGTGGGACGTCACTTGGCGCATCGTCACGAAGCGCCTGCGGGGTAAAGCCAGCAACAAGTCCGGCTGCGGTTCCTGGCAGCACACTTGGGAACAGGTCGCTTTGGAGCCACGACCATAACTCGTCATTGGTCTCGTTTCCTTTTCGATCAATCCACACCGGCACAAATCCGGCGTAGGGGTGATCAAGGGCGAGCTCAATTGGCACACCATCTGCTTCTCGGCGGGCTTCGAACTTGTAGTCATAGAGCAACGTGTGCACGTGGTCACGGTGCTCAAACATCCGTCCCTGAGCGTGGAGTTGGTTGACTTGGGCGACCGCCCACTGATTCCAGTAATCGTGGTGGCCGTCAAGGACGAAGTAGCAACCAACGTAAGAGCCCTTCTCTCGCTCGCCAGTGATGACTTCAGTGCCTTGTGGGCGAAGCGCTTTAAGCGGAGCCGTTGCGACAAAGCGCCGTCCAGCGAACTGGTAGGCCCCAATCATGCAACCGGCATAGAAGTGATCTCGCTCATACCAGCGGTTGTAGGCCACTTCATGGCCGCGATGAGGCTCAACAACGGTGAGCAGTATGGAGCCGAGTTTGATGGGCTCTCCGCCAGCGGTGACAGAAAACGTGAGTTGCGGAACAGTCGACATTCACTGAACCTAGCGCGCCGCCTCAGACAACAAGGTGAACAGCACGTCATAGGAAGCATCAAGGGTTTTTGCGTTCACATGTTCATCTGGGTGATGCGCAAGCAGTGGGTCTCCGGGGCCGAAATTACAAGCAGGAATTCCCCGCTCAAAGAACGTGGCGCAGTCAGTCCAGCCAACTTTGGCCGTCGGCTGTCCGGTCGACATGGCAACGAGTTTGGCAATCACCGGGTCGGTGAGCTGAGGCATTGCTCCACCAGCACCATCTTGCAAGTTGATGGTGTCGCCTTGGGTCTCATCAACAAACGGTTCAATGAGGCTTCGCACCCACTGTTCAGCGTCTGCGAGTGACGTTGACGGAGCAAATCGGTAGTTGACGGCAAATGACGCCTCGTCAGGAACAACATTGCCCGCTACTCCCCCCGAAACACTGACCACTTGGAGTTGCTCTGCATAGATCAGCCCATCAATGACGACCGGTTCAGGCTGAACTTGAGCCACAGCAGCGAGCGCTTGCGCCATCCGGTGGATGGCATTCACGCCGCGAAACGGACGTGCCGTGTGTGCCCGCACGCCACCGAAGCTGACAGCTAGGCGAAGGGTTCCTTGGCAACCTGCTTCTACACCCCCGGCAGTTGGCTCAAGCAGCAGCGCCACTTCACCTTTCACCAAATTGGGCACGGCAAACAGGTCGTTGAGGCCAGAGTGTGCTCGGCCAACTTCTTCACAGGCGTAAAAGACGTAAGTGACTGGAGACGCTGGAACCTCAAGGATCGTCGCCAATTCCAACATGATGGCGAGTGAGGATTTCATATCGGCGGTGCCAAGACCAAAGAGCAGGTCGCCTTCACGTCGAGTCACTTGGCCTGGGTGACGAGGGACGGTGTCCAAGTGACCGCCAATGATGATGCGCTGTGCATCATCTCCGGCGGTCTTCGCCACCACATTGTGATTAACCCGAATGACCTCTAAGTGACCAAAAGGCGCCAAGTACTGAACAACAAAGTCAGCAATGGCTCCTTCGTGGTGACTTTCAGAAGCAATGTCGACGAGTTGCTCGGTCAGGTCCAACAATGCGGTCATGTGGCGACCGAGTGAGTCCGCAAGACTTCGTTGAGTGCCACCTTGTCGTGACGCTCGCCTTCGGTCAAGGTCTTGAGCACGAGCACGCAGGGCAGGTAAAAATCTCCACCGGCAAATTCACGCTTGCGGCTTGCACTGACGGCGACTGACCACGCAGGCACAACACCTCGGGACAACTCTTCACCGCTGTTGGCATCAATCACGGGAATTGACGGGTTGAGGATCGTGCCGGCACCAAGCACCGCACCTCGGCCAACTCGTGCGCCGTCGGTGATCATTGACCTCGACCCAATAAACGCTTCGTCTTCAATCACGACAGGCACAGCGTTTGGTGGCTCTAAGACGCCACCAATACCAACACCGCCAGACAAGTGCACTCGGGCACCAATTTGTGCGCACGAGGCAACCGTTGCCCACGTGTCAACCATGGTGCCTTCGCCAACCCAGGCACCGATGTTCACATATGAAGGCATCAACACCACGCCACGAGACAGAAACGATCCCCACCGAGCCGACGCCCCCGGCACCACGCGCACCCCAGCTGCTTGGAAGTCATGCTTCAAGGGCAACTTGTCGGCGTATTCGAATGGGCCAACTTCGGTGGTTGAAATCGACCGCAGCTGGAACAACAACAAGATGGCCTTCTTCAGCCATTCATTGACGACCATGGTGCCATCAGTCGAGAACTCGGCAACTCGAGCTTCGCCTCGGTCGAGCAACCAAATAGCCTCATCAACCGCCTTGTGAGCAGAAGCGTCGGCGGCGTTCAGTTCACCTTTGTGGTCATAGAGGTCAGTGATGAGTTGTGCGAGATCAGCCATGGCTCCAATCTAGAGGCAAGTGCCGTCATCACCGGGTGAAGGATTGCTCTCGAAGTAGCGTTTTGTCATGCTGAGCGCCACCATCTACGCCAAAAACCTCTCGGCAATGGTTGACTTCTACCAAGCACTCCTTGGGCTGCACCCTCTTGATCAAGGCGAAACCTTTTGCACGCTCGTGAACGAGACGGTCACGCTCACGGTGGCGAAGATTCCCGACGAAATCGCCAGCACCTTCGAGATCTCCTCACCGCCTGAAGCGCGCGAGCATGCTGCCATCAAATTGAGCTTT
>CANGPX010000105.1 GCA_947456095.1 Acidimicrobiaceae bacterium | reverse complement strand
GACCTGAGGTCCACCTACAGGTCTTGGACCCTGGTGCTGAGGTCACGGTGTAGCTCGTGATGACGGCACCACCACTGGTGAGTGGAGCCAACCAGGTCACCACCGCAGTGCTCGCAGACGCCTCAACCGAAACGTTTCGGGGCGCTCCTGGCACGCTCGAAGGGGTGACTGCAACAGACTGCGATGGATTCGAGGTGCCCGCAGCATTGTGCGCCGTCACGGTAAACGCGACTGCGACGCCATTGGTGAGTCCAGCAACGGTGCAGGCAGAGCCCTGGTCAGCGGCGACAAGATAGGTGCAGCCAACAGCACTATTTCCAACCATTGCCACTCGATAAGAATCAACCGTTGCACCCCCATCGGATCCACTCAGTACTGGACTAAAGGCGATGGTTGCTTGGCTATCTCCAGGCGTCACAGTGACTGACGATGGAGCACTCGGTGGTGATGACGGCGTCACGAGTGCGCTCACCACCTCACCATCACCAACTGCATTGGTGGCAACAACTGCAACCACATACTGCAGACCATTTTGCAAACCGCTGAACACACACGATCTCGGTTGCGCGACGGTCACGGTGCACGGGGTGTTCACGTAGTTGGTCACGGTGTAGGACAAAATCGGACTTCCGCCGGTCGAGGCTGGTGGATCCCACGTCACAGTGATCTGACCACTTGCGAGTGAAGTTGCGAGGTTTCGCGCCCCTGACGGAGCAGTTGGGTTCTGCGCAACGATTGAGGCAGCAGCACCTGAACCCCAGCTATTGGTCGCAACAACGGTGATGGTTGCCGAAGCACCAGCACTGAAGCCGTAGAGCGAACAGGTGTGCACGCTGGCATCAACCGTCGTGCAACTACGCGAATCTCCGTCAGAGGCGGTGTAACTCAAGATTTCAGTTCCACCATTGTTTTGGGGCGGCGACCATGTCACCACAGCAACACCACTCGTGATCGTCGCGGCCAAGTTGGTTGGTGGATCGGGCACTGAACTCGGCACCACCTCAGGCGAAGGACTTGACGCCGACCCAGTACCTGCAAGTGAAATGGATTGCACCGTGAAGCTATAGGTCGAGCCATTGGTCAGGCCCGAAATCGTGCAACTCCCGCCAAGGTTCTCCGTTACTGCAACCTGACATGACGTTGTTCCACCGACAACAGTGGCAATGAATCCAGTGATGTCTGACCCACCTGTATTTGGAGAACTACTCCAAGAAATGGTGGCTGAACCATGACCAGCACTTGCGGTCACCGTTACCGGTGGATCAGGAAGCGCTGCTGGCACGACCTCAGACGATGGATCAGACGCAGGACCTTCACCGGCAGCGTTGGTCGATTTCACAGTAAACGAATAGGCAATTCCGTTACTGATTGAGGTGACCGAGCAGGTTGCTCCTAGCCCGTTTGGACAGTAGGCATCAACACCAACGGTGCAAGAGGTGTCAGATCCAGTCACGGTGCATCCTTGGCCAAAGATATTGCTCACCGTCGATGACGTGATGATCGAGCCACCGTTCGATGGTGCCGTCCATGAGATGCGTGCACCGTTGGGCCGCGGTGCCCCGGTGACTGCAGTCGGCTTTCCTGGTGCAGTCGCAGGAGTTCCAAGCGTTGTTGCTGACGCCCCATCTCCAATTCCGTTGGTCGCGACCACCGAGATGGAATAGTTCTGGCCGTTGGTCAGGCCGGTGAGTGCACAAGATGCCTCGTTATATGACGCAGTGTTGATCGTCGCCGAACACGAACCTCCACCAACTGCAGATGCGGTGTACTTCGTGATTGTCGATCCATTGTTCGAAAGCGGGCTCTGCCAGGTCACGAGGAGTTGATGGGTACTCGGCGTCACCGACACACTCTGAGGAGCAGGCGGAACACTTGCGGTCTGCGCAGTTGGTTGAAAATTCGTCACTGAGTTGCCGTAGTTTGCGACAAAGACATGACCCCCCACAGCCAACGCAGCTCGAGGGGAATCGAATCCATATGACGTCCCAGAATACGAACCGAGCGAGGTCGAGTTCGTTGGGTCCAACGCTTCAACGCTGTTCCCCGCATTCGTCACCCACAGTGCTCCTCCGGTGTAGGTGATTGACGATGGAGCGTTCATATGAAAACTCGCGCCCTTGAGTACTGAGGAAAGTTGCGCAGTGCTCGCGGAGATTTGCGTCACGGAATCACCGGCGTAGTTGGCCACACTCACGAGCCCATTTGCTACTGCAATTGATTGTGGCGCGCTGAATCCAAATCCCGTTGCATTGAGGTAATGGAGCAGACTGCCATCAGTGGTGCTGAACTCCGTGACTGAGTCGCCGAGATCGTTGCCTACCCAAACATGCCCAGACTCAATCGCCATACCGCTTGGGCCATCAAAGTGATAACTCGCTCCTGAAACAACTCGCACGAGCGAACCGTCGCTCAGTTTCATCACCGTGACGGAATTGCCAAAGTAGTTCGTGACGTACAGGTTTGCTCCAGAGGCAACAATTTTGTAGGGCGCATTCAGTTGCAGGTTCGCGGCGCTGTAGCGATGTGCCACAGTTCCGTTCGCCGGGTCGAGCGCCACAATTTCGTCCTTTTCGGTATTTGCGATCCAAACGAGTCCTGCTGCAAAGGTGATCGAGCCTGAGTTGCCAAGCCCCAGCGAGGTTCCAAGGAGCGCCCGAATTGCTCTGCCATCAACTGGATTGACTTCAGTGACTCCACCACCGGCAGACAACATCCACAAATTGGTCCCGTCAGAGACCTCGTCAGTCATGTACGAAAAGTTGTAGGTGCTGTTGTTGAGCACAATTGGAGCATCAAGTGAAGGAGGAGACGCTGAAGCCAACGGCGTCATCCCGCCCAAGACCAAGAGTGAAGCGAGTACTCCGCTGAACAGACGTGCAATACGAGGAGTCTTTGGCTTCATGACGTCTTTCACCCTTGACCCACTTTGACGCGTGCTTTGCCAGGCTATGCCGTTCATTTAAGCCCTCACCGTGAAGCTGAATCCATAGAAGTTCACGCTGAAGTAGCCGTTCGTGTCGAACGAAACACCAACACTGAAAATCGAGTGCCAGTCATTCCAATCAACCCAGCTGTAGCAGTGCCAGACCTTCCAGTCAGGACACGTCACTCGCCACCAGCCCGTCTGCGCCTGAGCATCTGCTTGGAATCCAGCAGCGAGTTGGAAATACGGCTTTGAACTTGAGACCGTGATGTCGTAGTAACCGGAGAATTGTGCCTTGTAGCGAATAAGGCCGGTGTCAGCGACGTCACTCGAAGTGTTCACCGAATCTTGGCTGTGCCAGGTGAACGACCAGCCTGAAGCCATGTTGACCTTGAAGCCGTAATAGTGACCATTGAAGCTCACTCCAGCAATGAGGTAGGCGTAGATAGGACCCTTGGCGGATCCCACCGCACAAGAGCCGGACCACGAGGTCGGTGCTATCGCACAGTTTCCAACTTGGATACCACCTGAAATCTGCGCGAATCCCACGTTGATGGTGATGCCGACGTAGGCGTTGAAGTACAGCTGCTTCGAGGAGTTGACGCCAACTTGGCCAGTGAAGTTACCGGTGAGAAGACCTGGGACCAACGTGAGCGTTGCTCCAGCAATCGTCAAGTTGAAGACGGTCTTCGTGATGGTGAGGTTGAAGCTCATGTGGCCGAAGTTGAAGCCACCGGGAGCGAAGTCCACTTCGCCGTTCAGGATCATTCCATCGGTACCAATATGGCCACTTACCGATGCACTACAGCCAAAGAGGTCGAAGGATCCTGAAAGATCAATGGAGAACTTGCCAGGGCTTCCGTAGACCCCAAGCGAGGTCTTAATCACGATTGGCCCAACGTCGATATTCGTCGAGCCCTTTAGGTAAATTCCGGTTTTACTGATCTCGCCCTCGACCGATACGAGACTGGCACTCGGGAGCCCAGGCAGTGACAGTCCACCGGCAAACTTCAAGCTGAAGTCACCAGAAGACGAAACATGGATGTCGAGATTGGTCTCATTGACTTGGAAGAGTCCAAGCGAGAACGTCGCGACGTGAATGTGCGCCTGGAGGTCGAACGGGCTCATGGTGAGCGAGGCCGAGACATCGATCGCAACGCCGAGAATGGTGCCGTTGAAGGCTGCAGCGAATCCAGCAGGGGCAGTGAATGATCCTGGTCCCACACCAATAGTGCAGCCCTTAGGCGCTGCGACGAAGTTGATGTACTTCGCCGTGACGACGCCGCCCCACAGGCTGAGGCTCGTGGTGGCATCAGCCTTACCAATAGTGAGACCAATACACGGACTCGTCGCACTGATGTTGATGGCAATCGCAAACGGAATCGAGCCGTTTGCAGTGATCCCAAACTTACTGAGCAGACTCGCTGGAATATCAGCTGTGGCAGAGATGCCGAACTGCGGCAATGGAATTGGAGTGAGTGAGATACCAACTTGGATGGCGATGGACTTCAAGTTGAGATCAGTGATACCGAAGGCGTTCCGCCAAATTGGCGTCCCAGTCGTGCTTCCAGCGGTGATGGAGCACAGGATCGAGCTGCCGTCGTAAGAAGCAGCCAAGGTGATGGTGATTGATTGGGCAGCCTGTCCAGATTCAGCCGGGATGGTCAGCGTTCCCGATTCAGCCAATTGCACGAATGGCTGTGCATTCTTCACACCAGCCGAAATCGTCATTGGATTGAGCGAGAAGACGTACGAACCAATCGAACCGAGTTGCATCGTGAAGGGGAACGCCACACTGAGTGAATAATCAGTGGTACTCGAGTAGGTCATCGTCGCAAACAGCGTTGGAACGGCGCCAGTTTGAGCAGTCTTTGAGGCAATCCAACTCGGCATGGCAAACGAACCGGCGAGGATGAACGTTCCTGCCGGGACCTGCACGGAATTGCCATTGATGGTGACTGATCCCGCATTTTTGAGATACGTCAACGAGGTCAACTTGAGCCCGGTGATCCCAAGATCAACATTGTTGAACACTGCGGTCAAGGCAAAGCCTGACGCTGAGGAGTAATTCAGCGTGGCAGCTAGCGAGAACGTGGTCCCAGCAAGTTTCACCGACAACGTCCCCGAGACTGCCATGCTCAGGCCTGTTGCTGGACTGAGCGAGACACCTGCCGATGGTGCAGTGAACGCTGGATTGTTGTAGCTCACGAGCACCAGCGGCGAAGTGATGGAGACGGTAATTCCACCGAACGTGGGGAGCGTGATTGAAGGCAGCGATGCTGCGAGGTTGAAGACGTTGCCCTGGAAGCCGTAGGAGGCGGCAAAGGGAATAGAAAGATCCGAAGCGGTGGCGAAGGGGTTGGTGAATTTCAACGTCCCACTCATGGCGAAGAACAGTGAGGTCGTCGACGTCGTCGGGCACAACACGAGGCTTGGAGCAAAGGTGGGGTTCGCACAGGTGTTGCCAATGCTCAGCGTGATGCCACTCAACGACACCACGTTCGGAATCAGCGCAACGGTGGTCGCGATGGTCGCGGAGAGACTGAACTGGATGACTCCAGCGGTGTTCTTTACCGATCCCGTGAAGTTTGTGACCGTTACCGAGATACCCATGTCAAAGGTCAATGGACCAGGCACTGAAACACTGATTGACCAGTTGCTCGAATCGGTGTAACTCATTGACACGGCAAGTGTCACGGTCGAGGTCAGCGCAATCGTTCCGCTGCCGCTAAAGGTTGAAGTTGCCAATGCAGCGCTGTAGGTATAGGTCAACGTTCCTTGGAAGCTCACGCCGCCACCCAAATTGACTGGTGCAGCAAGGGTGCCTACTGCTGCGGTCAAGGTGCCTGAGAGGCCGGTAGCGCTATTCGTCAAGGTTCCCGTAACCGACACGACCGTTGAGCCAATCGTCAAGTTCGCACCGCTCAAGGAGATGGTCCAACTGGTTGAACTCGTGTAAGCGAAGGTCGCGGCAAGAGTGGTCGATCCAATAGTGATCGTTGCGCTTCCCGTAAAGGTCGACGAAGCCCCACTTGCATAGGTGTAGGTCGCACTTCCCTGTATGGCCACACCCCCGCCAACATTGGCGTTGAGCGTTGCCGTCAACGTGCCTGAAAGTGCAGTTCCTGATTTCGAAAGTGAACCTGACACATTCACCGAAGCTGACGAGGTCAACTGCATTGCCTTCGCAGTGGCGGTGACTGACCAGTTCGTCGAGCTCGTGTAGGTGAATGCAACAGAAGCAGAGAACGCTGTGCCAATGGCGAGGTTGAGTGAACCCGCCAGTGCGCCAAAGCCAGTAGTGGACGAATACGACGCTGAGACCGATCCGTAGAGACTCGCTCCTCCACCCAGCAACAGCGGTGCAGAAACAGATCCGACTGATGCAGTAATCGATCCGGTGATACTCGATGCCACACTCGTGACCTCGCCAGAAATCACCAAGTTACTGTTCTCGATTGGCAAGTTGCCGCTGAGGGTCAACTTCCAATTCGCCGAATCTGTGTAACTCATCGCAACAGTCAGCGAAGT
>CANGPX010000104.1 GCA_947456095.1 Acidimicrobiaceae bacterium | reverse complement strand
TCATGAGCAGCCCACTGATGAAGCGGACTGGCTTGGCCATCACTCCGTGAATGCCAATGGCTGAAAGTGGCAAGCCGGTTGGCTTGGCACTCAAGACGGTGAATCCATTGATGTGGAGCAAGGCCGTGATGGATTTGCGGGTATAAAAGCGCAGGTGCGTGGCGTCCAAGATCCCGCGCTGGTCGTAGTCAAAGCGGCCAAGCAGCATGCGAAGCCTCGGATACCAGTGGCTGAAGTTCGGAACTGACGTGACAAGGCGACCATTTGGCACCAAGTGGGCCCGAGCATCTTGCAAAAGCGCGGTTGGGTTCGCTAAGTGTTCAATGAGGTCACCCATGACGACGTAATCAAAGGTTCCGTTGAGCTCTTGAGGAAGGCCTTGCGAAAGGTCAGCCACATAAAACTGCTCAACTCGGTCACGGACACCACTGATTTCAATCGCGTCGACGCCAGTGACTGTGCAGCCACGCTTACTCATCCCTTGTGCCAAAAGTCCTCCCGAGCATCCAAGGTCAAGGACTGAACCAGGTACTGCCTGGTCGAAGTACTCAAGCAACATGGCGTGCGAGCTGTCTGGGTCATCTTTGATGGCGTATTCAGGGCCAACTTCAGTCAGGGCGTCATTGCCAAAGCCCGCTCGATGGAGTCGGTAAGTCGCAACGTCACGAACAACGTCATAGGCATAGGCCAGACCGTTTACGTAGCTGATCTCATCGCCGTAGTAGGTCGGGATCGCAACTTCGACAATGCGTTGGTCGTGATGGAGAAGTTGGATGATGATTTGGGTGTCAAAGTGAAAACCGTCAGCGCAGCGCTCAAAGCCAATCTTCTTCAGTGCTGCAACTGAATAGGCGCGATAGCCAGAGTGGAATTCGGACAGCGAACTCCCAAGCAAGGCATTTTCGAATTTGGTCAAGATCTTGTTTCCAACGAATTTGTAGAGCGGCATGCCGCCCCGAAGCGCTCCACCTTTGATCATCATCCGAGACCCAAAGACGGCATCGGCTTCGCCGTCTAAGAGCGGTTGCAACAGATCCGGCATGGATTCAGGTGCGTATTGACCGTCTCCATGGAGCATGACGATGATGTCTAAGTCGTGGTCAATGGCGAGTTGGTAGCCAGCTTTTTGATTTCCGCCGTACCCGAGGTTCCTGTGCTGGCGAATGACCGTCAAGGGAAGGTGTGATCCCTCTTGATATTCAAGGCCAACGCTGTAGGTCTCATCGACACTGTGATCATCGCTGACAATGATTTCGACCACTTTGTCGTGCAGGCTCTCGGGGATGCGATCGAGCGTCGCGGTCAGGGTCTTCTCGGCGTTGTAGGCAACGACCAAGATTCCAATTCTTGGTTCCATTGTTGCTTTCCTTGTCCGGTATGATTTGGTCGATCGCAGCAGCGTCTGGCCTGCTCAGGGCAGAGCCTACCTAGGACATTGGAGGCTGACAATGCTCGAGACGGCAACGCCTTCACGAAGGCAAAGTGAAGGCACTGAGCGAAGCGAACTGAAGCGGTTTGTTCGGGCGCTTGGCATCACGAATGCAATGATTTTTCTTCCCGCGTTCTGGTTGACGTTTGGCGATTGGCGAGGTCGGCTCACCTTTTTTCCGACCAACGAGCAAGCAAACGTCTACGACCTCCAAGGCCGTGCGTTGCTCTCAGGGCACTTCAACGTTCCAACAGGCTCCCTTGGCGTTGAAGGTTTTCTTCACGCGGGCAAGACCTACACCTACTTTGGCGTGTTTCCTTCCCTGCTGCGCCTCCCGATTCTGGCCGTCACGCACAGCCTTGATGGGCAGATGACCGCTGTGTCGCTCTTTCTTGCCTGGGCAGTGACCTGTGTCGCCACTGGTGCGTGTTTGCTGCTCGTGCGAAGAATCATTCGTGGCAACGTCGTTGCAAGTTCTCTCGAACTTGTTACGACCTGTGCGCTTTCAGCTGCAATGACCGCGGGCACCATTGTGCCCAGTTTGCTCGCGTGCCCACGGGTCTATGAAGAAGACCTCGCCTGGTCGATTGCCTTGGGCCTCAGTTTGTTGGCCCTCATGTTGAGGTTCTTTCTCCAACCACGGCGCAGGTGGCTTGTTGGCATTGCCGCGGTGGCCATTGCTGCCGTGATGACCCGTGGGTCAACTGGTGTTGCCTGGCTCCTCGCACTGGTGGCGCTTGGCTTGTTCTGTCAGTTCTCTCGCCATGGCGTTGCGTGGAAGCCCTTCGCCAAAGGGTTCTTTGGCATTGCCCTTGCTGCTGGTGGGCTTGTTGCGCTGGTGTCGTACCTCAAGTTTGGGATTCTCTACGGGTTCGACGAAAAAGACCAAGTGTGGACGCAGGTCTATGCCCCACGACGGGCTTTTCTTGCCGCAAATGGAGGCACCACCTTTGGCCTGCAGTTCTTGCCAACGAACTTGCTCGCCTACTTTTCACCAGTTGGGCTCTTCGTCAGTGGGCTGTTTCCCTATTTCCAGACCCCGGTCAACGCTGCGCAACCAATTGGCCATGTGGTCTTTGACCACATTTTGCCCACCCAGTCGCTCACCGCGTCGGCGCCAATGCTGCTTGGCTTGAGTCTTATTGGCACGATTGCCGTTGTTGCCAAGGCAACCACGCAGATGGAGTGCGTGCTTCGCATCCTCATTGTGGCGACGGTGTTGGCAACGGGGCCAGTGCTCATCTTTGGCTACATTGCCCCGCGCTATCTCGGCGACTTCGTTCCCTGGATGGTCCTCGCTGGAGCAAGTGGATTTTTCTGGCTTGCGAAGAAGATCGAGCAAAAAGCCGCGCTGTTCTTTAAGGCGGTGATTGCGTTGTCGGCTCTCGCGGTAGTGGTGAACGTTGCGGCTGCGTCAACCATGCAGCTGTCGTGGTCGAAAGAGCAGGCCACGAACTTCACGAGTGCGCAACAAAACCTCAGTCCGTCTGCTCTTCGAGGACAGGTCTCGGTTTCGCCTTCATTGCCTCTTGAAGCACCGCCGGGCCACATCGTCATTGTCGGGAACTGTGCCGGCATCTACCGAACACTCGGGCCACTGCCGAACATCTCATTGTCGCTCCAAGAGCACAAGAGTTGGCTGCCGCTTGCTCCAACGGTTGGGGCAAGCGCCACCATGTCGGTCGTGATCACGCGAACCCCAATGAGGGGCGACGCCGAGCTGGTCTTGGCAACGAAAGGTGAGATGAGCGTTGTGCTTCGACCCGTTGACCGCGGGGTTGCTCGAATCGTGATCGAGCGTCCGTTCTCGCAGATTCCTCCAGTACCAACGGTGACGCCACCGTTTGTCGTCACCAAGGGCATGACCGGGACGGTCAAGGTAACCATTGACCCGTATCTCCAAACGACGAATATTGCTGGATTCGACAACACGATGGAGACCGCGTTTGCTGGCCCTGGGGCGTCAGCGTTCCCGCCGGTCACGTCATCATGGGCAACCGTCACGACGAATCGCCCTATGGCGAAAAGCGATCTTTGTCAAAGCATCTTGAAGACGAAGCGTTCATCAGCCACGCATTGAAAGGTGCTGGTCAAACAGCAGCGTCAAGTGTTCTTGATTGGAGGCGTCAACAACGAGCGCTCGAACCATGAGTTGCACTATGGCAACCACATGTTCGTCGACGAAGAGTTCCCCGTCTCGGTGGTCAAAGACCCCTGACAGTGCGGTCAACGTAAAAGGGGCTTCTGCTCCGTGGGCGACGAGGAAGAACAGCGCGCGCGTCGAGACTGGGGTGATGCTGCCGCTTTTCGTGAGGCGTTGAAGGAGATCGCCAAATGCATTCAGTTGGGGTTGCACAACCGTGGCCACGATGTAGTCGAGGCGAGGAGATGGTTCTGCTCCCACTTGGTTCATGAGTTGACCAAGGGCGGGAAATTTCGCTGATGCGGTTAAAAAGCACCAGAGCAAGACGGCAAACTCTTCGAGTTCTGAGAGTTGAGTCGGCCAGGTGCTCCTGAGGAGGGCTAATTCACCCAAGAAGCGGGTGAATTCGGCGTCAACGGCCGTGCGAAAGAGCGCTTCTTTGCTGCCGAAACGTTGACCGAGCGCACTGTGGCTGAGGCCAAGGTCTTGACTGAGGGATCGCAGCGAAACGGCTTCGTAGCCTTGGCGGGCAAATGCAGCCACCACTCCACGAAGGAGGTCCTCATCGCTTTGGAGCTTTGGGCGTCCTCGCCTTACTGCGTGTTGTTCCATGATCCAAGTCTCGTTGCTCTTGCGCACTGGTGTTGCTTCACTATAGTTAGGCATCTGCCTAATAATGAGTCGGAAGTGACGAGGAGCAACCATGGCACTGACAGATTTCTTAGATCTCACGCTCGCTGTTGCTGAACCAGCTGAGTTGGAAGCGTTTTGGAATCGTCGGGGTCTTGACACCACGGCGCTTGGACAACTCGGCACGCCTGAGCGACCAACGCAGTTGGTGCTGCGTGAAGCGAACTATCGCCATGTCGCTTCTTTCACCGTTGCCTGTGAGTTGAGAAGCGATCTACTCACCATTTCGGACCGTCTTCTTCGACTTGGGGTGACGTCAACTCTTGGTGAAGACGAACTCAGCGTTGAAGATCCCATTTTTGGGCACACGATTGTCGTCAAAGTCGCCACTGCCGGGCTCTTGTTGCCACCAACACCTCGAGCACTGAATGGCCCGGGCCAGCTGAGCCGGGCTAACCGAAGGTCAGAAGCAGCAGTCAGGACCTATGAACCGAGACCTCGTCGAGTTGGTCACGTGGTGCTTGGCTCAACAGACCCGCAAGCAAGCGTCAACTTCTATGTGAATGGCCTCGGGTTTCGCGTTTCTGACACCTTGCCAGAAGCCGGTGCCACCTTCCTTCGTTGCTCAAAAGACCATCACAATTTGTTGATCCTGCCTGCACCGGTTCCCTGCATGAACCACTACGCGCTCGAGATGGATGACATTGATGCCATTGGACTTCGCGGTTTTGACGTTGTCCATGAGCGCCCCGATGCTTCTGTGTATGGCATGGGGCGCCACGTTGTTGGTTCCAATGTTTTTTGGTATTTGCTCGACCCAGCCGGTGGCATGTTCGAGTTCTTCACTGACATGGATCAGATCACGAACGACGACGAGTGGGACAGTGAACTTCGCCGTGACGACTGGGATCCCTTCACCATTGCCACCTATGAGTCGGGATTTTCGAAGATGGACTTCTTCTTGCCAAGTGACATCGATGCCATTGCCGCTGGCCGTGAAGCGGCTGGTTGGTAATGGACCTCCAACTTCAGGGCAAGTGGGCGATTCTTGCTGGGTCAACTCGAGGTCTCGGTCATGCCTGTGCGGAATCTCTCGCTTGTGAAGGAGTAAACGTTGTGCTCAACAGCCGTGACCAGATGGCAGGTGATGAAGCCGCTCGGGTCTTGGCTGAAACCTATGGGGTGACTGCCTTGGCCGTTGGTGCTGATGTCACAACAGCACTTGGCCGAGCGGCACTGGTGGCTGCCTGTCCGGCCCCGGACATTTTGGTGACCAACTGTGGTGGACCATCTCCAACGGCATTTGTCTCCACCTCCTTGGAAGACTTCCAAGCGGCCTTTGACCAAAACTTTCACTCAGCGGTTGGTTTGATCCAACTGGTCTTGCCGGCAATGCGCGAGAAGAAGTTCGGCCGCATTGTCAACATCACCTCAGCCATGGTGAAGAGTCCTCACCCATTCATGACCTTGTCGATTGCTGCTCGAACGGCACTCACCGGTGTGGCCAAGGCTGTCTCAAAAGAAGTTGCTGCCGACAATGTGACCATTAACAACGTGTTGCCAGAACGCATTGACACCGGTCGCCAGCGGCAAATGGCCGAACTGCAAGTTGCTCTCCGAGGGATCACCTTGGAAGAGGCCTACGAAGAAATGGCGGCAACGATTGCGGCAAAGCGACTTGGTCGACCCGAAGAAGTCGGTGATGCCTGTGCGTTTCTCTGTGCTGCGCAATCAGGATTCATCTCAGGCCAAAATCTTCACCTCGATGGTGGCTCTTATGACGGACTTTTTTGATGGCGGACAACGCTGAGCGTCAACGTTGTGAGGTCCTTGTTGTTGGTGCAGGACCGGTCGGTCTCACCATGGCGCTGCTGCTTCGCCAACTGGGTCACAGCGTGGTGGTGGTTGAAAGCCGACCAGGTGTGCAAACTGCTCCGGCAGCGCATGTCATCAATGCCAGAACCTTTGAAGTGTTTCGCAGCCTCGAACTCGACATGGACGAGATTGACCGCCTCTGTCAGCGCCCTGAAGATGGCAACGCGGTTCGCTGGGTGAAGTCACTTGGTGAACCTGAACTCGGGAATGTCCCGTTCGAAGGCCTGCACGACGAGGACTTCGCCAAGAGGTTTACCCCACACCCGTTGCGCAATCTTTCGCAGCACCGCTTAGAACCACTGCTCAACCTCGCTGTTGGCGATGTGTTGTTCTCAACAGCTTGGCGGGGAGTCACGAACAACGGCGACGTCAACGTTTCTCAACTTGAAGACCTAAATACCGGTGAGCCTTTCACGATTGAGAGTCGCTTTGTCATTGGTGC
>CANGPX010000103.1 GCA_947456095.1 Acidimicrobiaceae bacterium | reverse complement strand
GCGGTGACGAAGAAGTTGGCCTTTGCCAATCCCAACGGCTCAAAGACGGAGAAGTCAAGGGTCTCAGATGACCTCGTGAGGTTGACCAATTGGCAACGTGACTCTGCGAGAGCCCAGCTTCGAGCAGCAGCGAGGCCTCGAGTGGCGACACCTCGTGCTCGCCGACCACCGAAGTTCCGAGGTGAAGTGTTGTCGGCCCTTGCTGTGTGCGGTGAGGCGAAGGGGTGGAGTCAGAGATTTTCGCTGCTGCGAGCGAGACGGGCGTCGCCGTGGCATGACCGAGCAGAGGGGCGAAGGAGCAATCGATCCCACGCTGGTTGCCGGAACAGTCATTGATCTTGACCTTGTTCGCAAAGAGTTGTTGGCGCTGCGAGGTCCAACCAAACTTCCTCGAATCGCTCGCTCTTCCGACTGCTCGAGAACGCAGGGAAGTAGTCTGCTCGGACGAAGGCTGAAAGGGCTTGAAATGTCAGATGACCCCACCATTCGCTTTGTCCTGGAGATTTCGGTCAGCGATATCGATCGCTTCAAAGAGCTCGTTGCAACCTGCGTCGAAATCAGCAACGCGGAGCCTGGGACACTCATGTATCACTGGTACGTAGATGAAGCCTCTTCAACTGCTCGACTCGTCGAGGCGTATGCCTCGGTTGACGCAGTGCTCGCCCATGCTCGAGGACCGGTGTTCACTGAAGTTGGCCCAGAACTGCTGAAGGTCTGCACCTTCGTCAAGATGGATGCCTTTGGCGACGTGGGCAAATTGCAAGATGGTCCAAGTTTCTGGCCAACGACCTATTGGGGCGAACCTTTCGCCGCATTGCAGTCCCGCTAATCATTTCGCAATGACGTTGGACCTGCCCCAGTCGCTCGCAGAACTTCTCGACCAAGCAGTCACAAACTCTCCACATGGGATCAGTCTGATAAGTGGTGAAGTTCACTGGACCTTTGCTGATCTCGACCGTGACAGTGAACAACGAGCGCACTTCACCAATGCTCACGTCGAAATCGGTGGTCGCGTTGCCATTATTTCGGAGAACTGCTTGGAGATGGTGAGTCAGTTCTACGCCTCATCAAAGGCCCACGTCACCTCGGTCATGATCAATGCCCGCCTGTTGCCAGCTGAGCAATTGGGGCTCCTTGCAAGGTCGAGGGCAACGGTTTGGCTTGGAGACGAAGCTTGCATTTCGGCCCTCGCACCACTTGCCCCACGAGAGGTCACCTTGGCCACTTGGGCTGAAGCCCTGGCAGAGAGCAGCGAGCCGCGAGAGGACTTCGACAAAGGTGCACTTCCGGCATGGTTGCTCTATACGAGCGGCACAACGGGAACGGCCAAGGGCGTACCCCTCAGTTCCACCAACCTGATCGCTGCTGCGGCAAACGCCGGCGTTGCTCGTCACTTTGGTGACCAGGAAGTCTTGGGGCTTCCTTTTCCGCTCTTTCACATTGCCGCAACCAACCTCTTGATGGCACACCTGCGGGCCCGCCCCGTCGTGCTCATCAAAGGGTTTGAACCAGACATGGTCAGTGCGCTCATTGCCAAGCATGAGATCACCGCGCTGTCGCTCGCGCCAACAATGATTCGTAGAATCGTGGACTTCCAACAAGAGTCCCCAACAGATCTGTCGACCCTCAAGACGATCTACTACGGTGCGGCGCCAATTACCCCAAGCCTGGTGAGTGAAGCGAGCAGGGTACTCAGTTGCTCGTTCTCCCAAGGCTATGGAATGACTGAAGCGGCAGGGAATGCGGTGTTTTTAGATGGCGAAGCCCACCAACGAGGTCTCGAAGGCGACGTGGCTTTGCTGAGCAAAGCCGGCGTTGCTGGAACCCTGACCACGGTTCGCGTCGTTGATGACGATGGTCATGAGGTCACACCTGGCGCACACGGTGAGATCACCTTGGCTGGACCCCAAGTCTTCGCTGGCTATGAGTTAGAAGATGGAGTCAGTGAAGCGACGTTCGACGCCTACGGCGGATTTCGCACTGGCGATCTTGGAACACTGAGCGCCAACGGCTACTTACAACTCGTCGACCGCAAGAAAGACATCATCATCACCGGCGGTGAGAATGTGTCCTCCCTTGAAGTTGAATCGGCACTCTGCGAACACGACATGGTCAAAGCCATTGCCGTCGTTGGCCGACCTCACCGGCAGTGGGGTGAGGAAATTGTCGCTGTTGTCGTGGGGGCCGCTGATTTTGATGAAGGGGAAGTCAGAGCCTTTGCTCGAGAGCGATTGAGCGGATTTAAGCGACCAAAGGTCTACGTCCTCGTTGAGGCGCTTGCCGTCAACGCAACGGGAAAGATCGACAAGCGAGCGCTTCGTGATCTTGTTGCTTCACGCGCTTGGTGAGTCTTTCGATGTCACACAACCGAACTACCCTCAGCAAGTGACCGAAATACCTGCAGCTCAACCAGCGGAACCCATTGAGCTCGAACTCATTACTTCCAATCGACGCTTAGAAGAAATCCTGGACGAGCAAGGTGGCCACGACACCTACGCCATCGACACCGAGTTTGCTAACCAGCGCACCTACTACCCACGGCTCTCGCTCATTCAAATTGCTTGGGTGAACCGAGTGATCCTCATTGACCCCTTTGTGGTTGATTGCCAACTGCTTCAACCACTCCTTGCGGGTCCAGCACTCGCCATTGCCCACTCAGCGCAAAATGACTTGGAAGTGCTCGACCATTCACTTGGACTCCGGCCGAGTCGGTTGTTCGACACCCAAATTGCCGCGCTGCTCATCAACAGCGAAGGACTTTCGCTCCAACACTTGACCTCAACACTGCTCGGCGTCACCCTCGATAAGGCCCAACAAAATCAGGACTGGACTCGCAGACCACTTTCTGAGCGGGCATTGCAGTATGCGGCGAGTGACGTGGTCTACCTGTTTGATCTCGCTGATCAGTTAACGGCCAGCTTGACGTCACGGGCCCGCGGAGAAGCCTTCGAAGAAGAGTGTGCAAGTTTGCTCACCGCAACGTTTGCTCCACTCGAGCCTGAACGAGCCTGGTGGCGCATTAGTGGCCGAGAGACCATTGCTCCAGAAGCTCGGCTCTTTGCTGCTCACTTGGCCAAGGTCCGCGAAGAGGTCGCCGAACAACTCGATGTGCCAAAGCGAAAGTTGCTTCGCGATGAGCACCTCATCGTTCTCGCCACAAATCCACCAAGATCGCTTGGCAACTTGAAGTCACGCCTCAACCGAACCGGCATTGAAGACAGAGACATCCCGCTGTTTTTCGAGGCCATTGAAGCAGCCCGCAATGGCGTTGACTCCCACCTCATTGCCACAGAGAGAAGCGGTGAGCGAGAAGATCTGCGACCCATCATCTCCAAACTCCAAGTGGTGGTGACTGAGATCGCAACCCGTGAAGAGATCAACCAAGGCTTCTTGGCCAGTCGGAAAGATCTGATTGCTCGCCTCACGGGTGAGCCATCAAAATTAGACGCCACTTGGCGCCAACAGCTCGTGACTGAAGCCATTGACACCGTGATCACCGAGTGGCGTGAAGGATCTTCACAAGAGCCGGAATAACCCTTCCGGCTCACTTGAGGTCGATGCATTGTTATCGCGGTGGCAGTTGATCTCCGGTGCCGACTTGGTGGAGTTCCGAGAGATCAATCGAAGTCTTTGGCTTGCCAACACTCTTGCCGCCGAAGACTAAAGGCCCTACTTCAAAAAAATCTTTGACTGCGGGGGTCGTGGATTGCAGCAGTACTGGCAGTTGTGGTGACTGAAGGCTGATGAACAGTTTCGCTACAGACGGGTGGGCCCTGTCGGCGACACCAATGAGGGCAAATCCCGGTTTTCCGTTCACCGTGAGAACACCTGAAGTCCGAAGCGGACCAAGTGGCTGCAACTCACCGAGTGCACTCGACAAGGTGATTGCTTGTATTTGTTTGGCGAACTTCGACTTTGCCGGGATGGCAATCCACTTGTCGGCAAACTCGCGCTCAGGAGCGTTAAAGAAGAAAAGAAGAGCTCGAGCATTGCCCTTCAAGTACAACTTCCCGTCAACGACACGCTCTTCGAGCGTTGAGGTGCGAGAGACCAAGGTGTAAGAACCGGAATTTTTACAAGCAGTCACGATGGCGCGGCGACGCTCAACGCCCTTCCACGATTCAACCAAAGGAGCAGTGAAGCAACCTTGCTTCTTCGCTCGCTGAAAGACCTCATGCAAAATCTGCGAGGCCGAGCCCTTTGGAATCGCCAACTTCTCTTTGTCTTTCGCAGCCGCCCATTGACTCGGAACAACCGCGAGGGACGCGAACAGAACAAGAACGATCGCGGCACGACAACGAGTGAGCAACCATTTCCTCTCGAGCGGACTCGAGGCTCGTTGACGGCGAATTGCTCTCAACACCATTCCCCCATCTGATCACGCCGAAAAGCGCAAAAGCTCGCAACAGCGCAACTTCTGGTTCCTACAGTTCTGCCGATCACCGTGAGCTGCGAGTTGCTTAGCTGAAGGCGACGCCAACCATGGTTGACGTGACAAACCCACCATTTGGACTCGTCGGTGTCGAACCCGTCTTCACCACAATGGTGGTGCCGACGACATGGAAGGTGTTGAGGTAGCCCGTCAGCACCTTGGCAATTGCCGCAGCTCTGAGCAGCGCCATGAGGCGCTGAGTTGACGGTGAACCACTAAATGGCGCATACGCCGTCAACGTCACCGTTGCCGTTGGTGCAGCAGCAAGACTGGCGGCAAGCGCTTGAATTTGCAGTTGAACTTGGTTCGTGAAGCCAGCAAGTGCGTCGACGGTGAATGGCCCAAGCACCACTTGATCAATGGTCATGATCGGAGCCGATGGCGAAGAAGCGGGGCCCGCACCATTCAGATTGGAAGCCATCACGGTAAAGGTCTGTGTCACGCCGGTCGAAAGACCACTGACCACACACGACAGCGGACCAGAGGTCCACGTGCAGGTTCGGCCACTTGGTGAGGCCGTGGCCACATAACTCGTGATGGGTGCGCCACCACTTGAAACAGGAGCGGTCCACGACACGACGATTTGTCCGTGTCCAGCAAAGCCAGTGACCGAGCGTGGCGCTCCGGGAATTGTTGACGGAGTAACACCCAATGAAGCCACTGAGGCTACTGAATTTCCGCTGATGTTTGAGGCCGTAACGGTGAAGGTGTAGGTCGTTCCATTGGTAAGGGTTGCCACGGTGCACGTGAGCGGCCCAGACGTCCAGGTGCAGGTCTTGGCCAAAGGAGAAGACGTCACGGTGTAGCCAGTGATGACCGATCCACCATTCGACGTCGGTGCGGTCCAGGTCACGGTTGCTTGGCCATCTGCTTTGACCGCACTCACCGAGGTTGGCGCTCCGGGAACCGTTGTTGGAACCACCGAGTTCGATGGGATCGACGAGGATGAGTTTCCGTTCACATTGGTCGCAACAACCGTGAAGGTATAACTCGTCCCACCGGTAAGGGCCGCCACCGAGCAGGTGAGCGGTCCAGAAGTCCAGGTGCAGGTCTTGGCCGAAGGGGAAGAAGTCACGGTGTAGCCCGTGATCGGGGCACCGCCATTAGACGTTGGCGCAGTCCACGAAACCGTCGCACTGGCCTTGCCCGAAACGGCCACAACTTGTGTTGGAGCCTGAGACAAAGTCGAGGGCGTTACTGAAGATGATGCAACCGAGGGGAAGCCATCGCCAGATGCATTGTGCGCAACCACCGAGAAGGTGTACCTCGTGCCATTGGTGAGACCCGCAACCGTGCACGACAAAGGCCCGGAAGTCCAGGTGCACGTCACCGCATCTGGCGTTGACGTCACGGTGTACCTCGAAATGCTCAATCCGCCATTTGCTGCTGGAGCAGTCCATGAAACCGTCGCCTGCTCATTACCCTTCACGGCACCTACCCCTGTGGGTGCGCCAGGAATGGTCGCTGGCGTTACTGCAAGCGACGGCGATGACGGTAAGGAATTTCCACTGACATTGGACGCGAGCACCGTGAAGGTATAGCTCGTGCCATTCGTGAGGCCCGCAACCGTGCACGACAATGGACCTGAGGTCCACCTACAGGTCTTGGACCCTGGTGCTGAGGTCACGGTGTAGCTCGTGATGACGGCACCACCACTGGTGAGTGGAGCCAACCAGGTCACCACCGCAGTGCTCGCAGACGCCTCAACCGTAACGTTTCGGGGCGCTCCTGGCACGCTCGAAGGGGCGACTGCAACAGACTGCGATGGATCCGAGGTGCCCGCAGCATTGTGCGCCGTCACGGTAAACGCGACTACGACGCCATTGGTGAGTCCGGCAACGGTGCAGGCAGAGCCGTGGTCAGAGGCGACGAGATAGGTGCAGCCAACAGCACTATTTCCAACCATTGCCACTCGATAAGAATCAACCGTTGCCCCCCCATCGGATCCACTCAGTACTGGACTAAACGCGATGGTTGCTTGGCTATCTCCAGGCGTCGCAGTGACTGACGATGGAGCACTCGGTGGTGATGACGGCGTCACGAGCGCGCTCACCACCTCACCATCACCAACTGCATTGGTGGCAACAACTGCAACCACATACTGCAGACCATTTTGCAAACCGCTGAACACACACGATCTCGGTTGCGCGACGG
>CANGPX010000102.1 GCA_947456095.1 Acidimicrobiaceae bacterium | reverse complement strand
GCCGCCGCCACCGCCACCACCGCCGCCACCGCCGCCGCCACCGCCGCCGCCACCGCCGCCGCCACCGCCGCCGCCACCGCCGCCGCCACCGCCGCCGTCAGGCTCGCAATACCGAAAGACATTGAAGGGAAGATCGATGGTGACCTGTTCGGTCACTCCATTTCGAGTCGCATTACCAATGATTCTCAGAACGTTTCCACCCATTTTGATGGAAACAACCGGACCGACCATTGGATCTTGAGTGACCTGTCCTGTGGGTGCGGGTTCACCGACGCATTTGGGGCCATTATTGGACTTCGAGTTGGAGTTCCCAATCGCCAAGATGAAGTGTGCGTAACCATCAAGATTTCCGGTCGCCACGTCTTCAGTTTTCACACAGCCAGCTGGCTTACCGTTCAATTGGTAGCAGATTCTCGAACCACGGTTAAAGCCACCGGCCCAACCACTGGTCGCTTTGCCAACACTGATTGAACCAAGTGATGGTCCCGCAGGTCGACCTGGGCCGGCAATCGGTCCGGGATAGCCAATAACCGCTCCAGCAGAAGAGAAAGCAAGGAGGATGGATAAAAGCGCGCTGGCTACGGCCACGGCCCATAACGCTGGCGATGTATAGCGAATGGCCGTTGAGCGCGACATGCCTCTCCCCTCTCACCGTCAACGTACCATGAACGAGAGAGTTTTTGCCTCCGCTAAACCATGCTTCACGGAAAATCATTCTCTACTCATCAATCGAGAACGGAAACACTTTTGTGCTGAGCGACCTTGAAATTGCCCAACAGGCAACCTGTCAACCGTTGTGGTCAGTTGCTGCATCAATGGGGCTCAGTCCTGAACACTTAGATCCCTATGGGGCAAATGTCGCCAAGATCTCTCTTGAGGCACTCAAAGCCCCAATGGCAAAACGTGCTGCCTACGTTCTCGTCTCGGCCATGACCCCTACGCCACTTGGTGAAGGCAAGACCACAACCTCAGTTGGTCTTGCCCAGGCCATGGGTCACTTGGGCGTGCGCGCAACCGTTGCGCTGCGTCAACCATCACTTGGACCGACCTTTGGCATCAAAGGCGGAGCGGCCGGTGGCGGCTACAGCCAGATCATCCCAATGGAGCGCCTCAATTTGCACCTGACCGGCGACTTCCATGCCGTCACTTCTGCACACAACATGTTGGCCGCCCTCCTCGACAATCACCTTTTTCACGGCAATGCACTCGACATTGATCTGTCAACCATTAGCTGGCGCCGAGTCCTCGACATCAATGACCGCTCACTTCGGTCCATCACCATTGGTCAAGGCGAAGAGCAAGATGGCGTCGAGCGAACAAGTGGTTTTGACATTACGGCTGCGTCTGAAGTCATGGCGATCCTGGCACTTGCATCAAGTCTTCAAGACCTTCGTGAGCGACTTGGCCGAATTGTTGTTGCTTACAACTCATCTGGGAGGGCGGTCACCGCTGAAGACCTCAAAGGCGCCGGCGCAATGGCCGTCTTGCTGAAAGACGCACTGATGCCGAATCTGCTGCAAACCCTTGAGGGTTCACCTGCGCTCATTCATGCTGGTCCTTTTGGCAACATCGCAACAGGAAATTCATCGGTGATTGCCGACCTCATTGCTACCCGAACTGCTGACGTGGTCATCACTGAGGCAGGTTTCGGAGCCGATATGGGTGCAGAACGGTTCTTCAACATCAAATGTCGAGTTTCGGGGCTTCGTCCTGATGCGGGGGTCCTCGTCGTCACCGTCCGTGCACTCAAAGCCCACTCGGGTCGGTTCAAAGTGGTCGCTGGCAAGCCCTTGCCTGAACAGATGCTGATCGAATCACCAGAAGATGTCTTGGCTGGAGCAACAAATCTCCTCGCCCATCTCGCGATTTTGGAGCGTCACGGCGTGCATCCTGTTGTTGCCATCAACGCCTTTCCTGGCGACCATGACAGTGAGCACCAAGCCATCATTGCTCTCGTCCAAAACGCTGGAGCAGAAGCAGTGGTGGCCACCCACTTTTCCCATGGTGGATCTGGCGCGGTCCCACTCGCCGAAGCAGTCATGCGGGCGGTGGCGAAGGGGAGCAACTTCAAGATGTTGTACGAAGACGAACTTCCTCTTCGCGACAAACTCGAAAGAATTGCAACCGAGGTTTACGGTGCAGATGGCATCGATCTCTCACCAGCAGCCGAACAGCAACTCGAACGCTTGGTTGCAAACAACATGAATCATCTGTCGGTCTGCGTTGCCAAGACCCATTTGTCGATCTCTTCTGATGCGAAGCTGCTTGGCGCACCAAAGGGCTGGCGACTTCCCGTTCGAGAAATCAGAGCTTCAGCCGGTGCAGGATTCGCCTACGCGATTTGCGGCACGATGCGCACCATGCCCGGTCTTGGTGCTCACCCAGCAGCTCACCGGATTGACCTCGACGAAACGGGTCAAATTCTTGGCTTGTCCTAGCTTGCTCTTTCTGGCTTGCGCAGCGTTCCCACAATGACGTCGCTCAGCATGGGCCCACAACCTCGAAGCTGATATCGCTCTAGTGCGTCAACAGTGAACCCGGCGGGTTGAAAGAGCAATTCAGTCCTGCGATTTGCCTGACATCCACAGCCAAGAGCAGACCATGGTCGGCGAAAGCGGTCTTGGATCTTTGCCACGTTTTCCGTGTTTGAGCGCACGTGCTCCAAGAACTCGAGTGTTCCCCCGGGACGCAAGACTCGAAAGGCTTCTGCAACCACTTCTTGTGGTTTTGGTGCAGTACACAGCACCAAGGTGCACACCACGTGGTCAACGGATTCATCATCTACTGGCAGTGCTTCACCCGGGGCGAGGACGACGTCAACACTTCGACCAAGGTCGTGAGCTCTCGTGGCAAGTCGAGTGGCCATAAAGTGATCAGGCTCAACCATGATTGGCGCTACTGAACCGTCGTAGTGGAGCAAGTTGATCCCGGTTCCTGCACCAACGTCAACAATGGTTCCCCGAAGTGGCGCAATGAGTTCATGGCGCAGGCGTCCAAGTTTTCCCGCCTCTGCCTTGCCAAGAAATCGGTCGTACATGGCAGCAAAGATCCGCCCCCACGTGGCGACGTAAACACGGTGGCTCAGTGAAGTCGTCATCAACATGCCGTTGGGTTGAACGTGTACCACGGACTCGTGTGCTGTGGCGAGGTTGTGGTTGTGGTTGGTGCCGTTGTTCCGGTGGCATTTGTTGTCGTCGTCGTTGGTGGAACGGTCGTTGTCGTGATCACCGGTGGAGGCGGGGTGTAAAGGGATTGATTCACTGGAGGTGGATTCGTTGGCTGGATCAGACCACCTGGGGTACCAACTTGACCAAAGACCTTGACGAGCATTTCTTGGGTGGTGGGTTGTTCAACGGTCAACATTGAGGCACTGTTGTAGGTGTAGCCAGCTGTTGGCAGCGTTTGGGCATTGAGAGCGGTTGGATCCAAGCCGCGAAACTGCAACACCAGGCGCGTGAGGTCGTCAAACGAGAGCTTGGAATCAGTGGAAACACCCTTTGGTAGCGCTCGGAGAAACGCATTGATCGTCAGGGGATTGATCTTGGACTTCGCACTCTTGATGAGGGCACGAAGGAACTGGTTTTGCCGGTCGATTCGACCAAAGTCGCTCGTCCCGTCATATTGGGCAACACCATTCACGTAGTACTGAAAGTGTCGGCTTCGCGCAACCGCGAGCGCTTGGACGCCTGACAAGTTCTGACAACCAGCAGTGTGGATCCGAAGTCCTGAGTAGTCATCTCGAGCTGGGTAAGGAAACTGCAACTTGATGCCACCAAGTGCATTGACCGCATCAATGAGCCCGGCAAAGGACACAATCACGACATGGTTGATCTGAATGCCAAAGTTGGCTTCAATCGTGCGAACGAGGAGTGAGGGGTCCCCATTCGCGCCAAGGTTGACGTTGATGCGGTTATACGTCCCATACAGACCCTGGTTCTCAATGAGAGTCACCATGGTGTCTCTTGGGATGGACACGACCGCAACAGTTTTCTTTGTCGGGTCAACGTGGAAGATCTTGATGACATCTGAGCGCTGGCCAGAAACTTGACTTGCGCCAGTTTGAGCGGCTTCGGCACCGGTGAGACCCTCTCGGGAGTCTGAACCAATGGCCAGCACATTGAACGGTTCCTTAGGAAGCACGCCTTTGCAAAAGACGTTGTTTGGGCCACAGATGTTCTTATGGCCCGTCATGGCCGAAACTGCGTCGCGAACGACCTTGTATTCATAGCCAGCCGCGGCAATACCAGCGAGGAGGACCACCGAAAGGGCAATGGCGATGCGGCGCACCCAAGGGTTTCGCTTCTTCTTTCGTCGGTGTGCGGGTCCGCTGCCTTTGGAATCAATCTTTTGGCCAAGGACCAAGAGAGAGCGTTCGTTAGCGATCCGGTCATCATTGCGAGTAATGGGTCAACCTCCGACGGGTGCTTCCGCGATGCGTTCTCAAATGAAATCGTTCACTGCACGTTACCAACTTGTTTCTCGCTGTTTCGGCACTTGAAGTGCAGAACCGCAACTTCCTCAGCCATTCCTCACAAGCGGCTTGTAGCGAAGACGATGTGGCTGATCAGCGTCAGTTCCAAGTCTCTTGCGGCGATCGGCTTCATATTCGGAGAAGTTCCCTTCAAACCACACCACATTCGCCTCATCTTCAAAGGCGAGCACATGGGTGGCAATTCGGTCTAAGAACCAGCGATCGTGGCTAATGACCACAGCACATCCGGGAAAACTCAAGAGTCCGTCTTCAAGGGCACGCAAGGTATCAACGTCCAAGTCATTTGTGGGTTCGTCAAGAAGCAGCACATTGCCCCCACTCGTCAACACCTTGGCCAACTGGACGCGGTTTCGCTCTCCACCGGAAAGTTGGCCAACGAGCTTTTGCTGGTCAGAACCTTTGAAGCCAAACCCAGCAACATAGGCACGAGAATGGATCTCTCGATTGCCAACGATGATGCGTTCAGACCCGCCTGAAACCTCGTCGTACACCGTTGCTTGTGGGTCAAGGTTCTCTCGGGACTGATCCACATAGGCAAGTTGCACCGTTGGGCCAACGACCAATGCTCCTTCGTCAGGGTTTTCTTGACCAGCAATCATCTTGAACAGCGTTGACTTGCCCGCACCGTTTGGCCCAATGACCCCAATAATGCCTCCTGGGGGAAGCAAAAATGACAGTCCATCGAGGAGCAACTTGTCACCGAAGCCCTTGACGAGACTCTCGGCATTGACCACGAGGTCACCAAGGCGTGGTCCAGGAGGAATGGCAATTTCAAGTTGTGTCAGGCGCTCACCTTGAGATTCGGCTTCAGCGACGAGCTCATTGAACGCATTGAGTCGCGCCTTGCCCTTTGATTGGCGGGCGCGCGGGGACATTTTGATCCACTCGAGTTCGCGCTCCAAGGCTGCTTGGCGATTTCGATCTGCCTTTTCTTCTGCGGCCAGGCGAGCTTGTTTTTGCTCGAGCCATGACGAGTAGTTCCCTTCCCAAGGAATTCCCGCCCCGCGGTCGAGTTCCAAGATCCATCCGGCAACATTGTCCAGAAAATAACGATCGTGGGTGACCGCGACGACAGTTCCGGGGTAGTCCTTGAGCGTTCTCTCGAGCCATGCAACGGTTTCCGCGTCCAAATGGTTCGTTGGTTCGTCAAGCAGTAGCAGATCAGGCTTTGACAACAACAAGCGACACAGCGCCACTCTGCGACGCTCGCCACCAGACAAGGTGGAAACTTGAGCATCAGGGGGCGGCAAACGCAGCGCATCCATGGCAATGTCAAGTGTTCGTTGAAGGTCCCACGCTCCAAGGGCGTCGATTTCAGTCTGCAGGCGACCTTGTTCGGTCAGCAGCGCATCAAAATCAGCATCAGGGTCGGCAAACTTGGCGTTCACCGCATCAAACTTCTGCAAAAGGTCGCGTGCATGAGCGACACCATCGCTCACGTTCCCGAGCACATCTTTTGTTGGATCGAGTTCTGGTTCTTGGGAAAGATAGCCAACAGTGAATCCCGGCGTCAGGCGAGCTTCTCCGGTAAAGCCGTCGTCAAGCCCCGCCATGATTCGCAGCAGTGAAGACTTCCCCGATCCGTTATTGCCAATCACGCCGATCTTTGCCCCCGGGTAGAACGAGAGGTAGATCCCTTTCAGCACCTCACGGTCTGGTGGATAAAAACGTCGAAGATCTCGCATCGTGAAGATGAACTGAGCAGCCATGACTCAAGTCTCCCCCACGGAGAGGAGCGAGGGTGACCATAGGGACATCTCCAAGTTGGAAACAGCGTGACAAGAGTTGCGCAGTCATTGCTTGCCGCGCCTCATCTCCACTACTCCCCCGAGGCCATTGCCCAAGGTTTGCGAGACCATGCCCTCTTCAACCTGCAGAACATGCTCCAGCAGACCGTCAACTCATGATGTCAGGCGAAGGCGCTGGAGTGTTGTCTCTCCTCAACCCGTTTTTTTGAAGGAACTTCCCCATTGCCTCGTCAAGAACTTGCGAGTCGGCGACCACTTTCGCAGTGCGAGAGCATTTCGCTCAACGACCCACCAACTCGCCAGCGCCATCACTGAGGTGAGCAGCACCGTGAGTCCAAGATACGCCGCAGGGCCT
>CANGPX010000101.1 GCA_947456095.1 Acidimicrobiaceae bacterium | reverse complement strand
GGCGTTCAATGAGTTCCACCATCTGGGCAACAAATTCAGTGGCGTGAGGAACCGCGTCGGGGCGAAGTACCGACAGCTTTGCCATAGCGGCAAACCAATCTTGCTCATAGTGTGCAGCGACTTCTGCCTCAGTGAGGCCTTCTTCGCTGGCACGCTCAATGATGTGATCGTCAATGTCGGTGATGTTCGAGACAAAGCGAACAGTGAAGCCACTCGCGATCAAGTGGCGACGAAGAACGTCCCAGACGAGGACATATCGTCCATGTCCAAGGTGAGGGAGGTCGTAGACTGTGGGTCCACAGGCGTAGATCGTCACCGAGCCTGGCTCACGAAGTTCGAGCGGGGAGACGTTTCCGGTCAACGTGTCGTGTAATCGCAGCATTCCTCTACGGTAGGCCACTCATGACCCCTCCTTCTTCAGAACTCAACAACACCAACAAGCAAAGCCGCATCCCTGAGCGTGCTGGACTTGAAGGACTCGAAACAACGTGGGCCAGAGCTTGGGAAGCCGAGGGCACCTACTCCTTTGACCGCACCAAGCAACGGGCAGAGGTTTACGCCATTGACACTCCGCCTCCTACGGTTTCTGGCGAACTGCACTTGGGGCACATTTCGAGCTACACCCATGCCGACACGATCGCTCGCTTTCAGCGCATGGCCGGCAAGGAAGTCTTCTACCCCATGGGCTGGGACGACAACGGCCTACCAACCGAGCGTCGAGTCCAGAACTACTTCGGCGTTCGCTGCGACCCAAGTCTTGCCTTCGACCCAGACTTCTACCCACCGTCAGAGCCAGCCAATCCACCAATTCCAATTTCACGGCCAAATTTCGTTGCCCTGTGTGCACAACTCACCGAGCGCGATGAAGCTGCCTTTGAAGCGCTGTGGCGCACCTTGGGACTTTCCATTGACTGGTCGATGACCTATGCCACCGTTGGTGACAAGGCCCGACGCATCAGCCAGCGCAGCTTCATTGAACTGTTGGGCAAAGGTGCGGTCTACCAAGCCACTTCGCCAACGTTGTGGGACGTCGACTTCCAAACTGCAGTTTCCCAAGCAGAGCTAGAAGACCGTGAGCGCCCCGGCGCCTACCACCGAGTTGCTTTCCTTCGAACTGATGGATCGGGCTCAGTCGAGATCGAAACCACTCGGCCAGAACTTCTCCCGTCTTGTGTTGCGCTCGTTGCTCACCCTGACGATGCTCGCTATCAGCCATTGTTCGGCACCACCGTTATAACGCCATTGTTCGGTGTTGAAGTCCCGGTCTTAGCCCATCAACTCGCCGACCCAGAAAAAGGATCCGGCATTGCCATGATCTGCACCTTTGGCGACACGACCGACGTGATCTGGTGGCGTGAGCTCAACCTGCCCGCTCGGACCACCATTGGGCGAAATGGTCGCTTTGAAGCCAACCCGTTTGCCAACGGCACCATTGCCTCGACCACCCTTGATGCCGCAATTACCGCATATGGTGAACTCGAGGGCAAGACGGTGCATTCAGGCCAAATTCGCATTGTTGAGCTCCTGCGTGAAGCAGAGGCACTCATTGGGGATCCTCGACCCATCTCCCACCCAGTCAAGTTTTTCGAAAAAGGTGACCGCCCCCTCGAGATTGTCTCGTCTCGTCAGTGGTTCATTGCCACCTTGGGTCTGCGTGAAACCCTGCTTCAACGCGGCCAACAACTCAACTGGCACCCACCATTTATGGGGCACCGCTTTACCAACTGGGTTGAAGGACTCAACCAAGATTGGAACATCTCCCGTCAGCGCTTCTTTGGTGTGCCAATTCCTCTTTGGTATCCGGTTCGTGAAGACGGCTCCACCGATTACAGCCAGCCGCTGCTGCCAACAGAAGGTCAATTGCCAGTTGACCCCTCGTCTGATGTGCCAACTGGCTACACCGCTCAACAGCGCGACCTGCCAGGCGGGTTCACCGGTGATCCTGACGTCATGGACACGTGGGCCACTTCTTCACTCACCCCACAGATTGCAACGGGCTACGGCGAAGACGATGACTTGTTCTCCCGCACCTTTCCAATGGACTTACGCCCCCAAGCGCACGAGATCATTCGGACCTGGTTGTTCTCAACCGTTGTGCGTGCGCACCTTGGCCATGACCAACTCCCCTTCACCGATGCGCTGATCTCTGGTTGGGTGCTTGACCCCAACCGCAAGAAGATGAGCAAGTCAAAGGGCAACGTCATCACCCCATTGCCACTCCTCGAAGCGCACGGTGCCGACGCTGTTCGTTACTGGGCCGCAAGCGCTCGACCAGGCACCGACTTGGCCGTTGACGAAAGCCAGATGAAAGTCGGCCGTCGTCTTGCCATCAAGTTGCTGAATGCCTCTCGATTTGTTCTTGGTCGCTTGGAGGAGCACAGCCCCTGTGACGTCTCGGCCATCTCAGAGCCAGTTGACTTGGCGCAAGCAACTGCGCTCAAACAACTCGTGGCCGACGCCACAACGGCATTCAACGCCTATGACTACGCCCGAGCGTTAGAGCGCACCGAGACCTTCTTCTGGGCGTTTTGTGACGATTACTTAGAACTCGTCAAGGGCCGCGCCTACCAAGAAGACTCCGCTGCTTCCACTTCAGCTCGGGCAACACTGGCGCTGTCGCTCTCAGTGCTTCTGCGACTGTTTGCTCCATTTTTGCCCTTTGCCACCGAAGAAGTTTGGCGCTGGACTCACGACAATTCAATCCACCGCTCACCGTGGCCAACAACATCTGAGTTCCCAGCAGCTGACGGTGAGGTCTTTGTGTTGGAGCTTGCGAGTCGAGTACTGCTCGATGTCCGTAGAGCCAAGACCACCGAGAAGCGTTCCATGCGGGCCAAAGTCGAAGACCTCGCCGTCACTGGGTCACGAAAAGATCTCGATGCACTCATCGCGGTCGAAAGCGACTTGCGAGAAGCTGGCGGAATTGAGCACTTCACGACGACTGAAGGCGCAGAGCTGCACCTCGTGGTCACCTTGGCAGGTGAAGAGAAGCCAACTGCTTAGCGCTTGGTGCGAAGCAGTTGGTCAGGCTCCGAGGTAGGAGGCTGACAAGGTGTGCTCAATCTCGTCAGGTGTACCAACGTGGGTGATCACCCCATGGGACATGATTGCTGCGCGGTTGGCCAAGGGCAAAATCGTCCGAGCGAACTGCTCAACAACGAGCAGTGCCATGCCTTCAGCAGCGAGTGCTGCCACGCGCGAGTAGAGGTCCTGGACAATCAGTGGGGCAAGACCCATTGACAACTCATCCAAGATCAGCAGTTTTGGCTTCACGACAAATGCTCGGGCCAGTGCCAGCATTTGCTGTTCACCACCTGACATCGTTCCAGCCAACTGACTCTTGCGCTCAGCGAGACGAGGGAAGCGGTCAAAGGCAATTGCTTCAACGTCTGCTTGCGACACCCCTGCATACGTCGCAAGGCGCAGATTCTCTTTCACCGTCAAGTTGGGGAAGATGCCTCGTCCTTCAGGGATCGCACAAATGCCCGCTTTGACGCGCTCAGATGCGGACAATTTGGTGACGTCTTGGCCATCAAAAGTAATGGTGCCTTGCGTTGGAGCGTGAATACCTGACACCACGTTCATGAGGGTGGACTTGCCACCACCATTTGATCCAAGCAGCGCCAAAACTTCTCCAGCTTCAACGGTGAGTGACACCTGGTGCACAACTTCAATGGTTCCGTAAGCAGCAGAGAGGCTGTTGAGTTCAAGCAGCGACATTAGATCGTCTCCTCTGGTGCCCCGAGGTAGGCATCGGCAACGGCAGTGTTCTGACGAATTTCTTCAGGAGTACCCGAGGCGAGCAATTCTCCAAAGTTGAGAACGTGAATGCGGTCACACAGGCGCATGACAAGGGGAACATCGTGCTCAACGAGACAGACCGAGAGGCCACTGTCATCAACCAATTTGCGAAGGAGTTCACCAAAGCGCTCAGTTTCTTCTTCAGACTGGCCAGATGCAGGCTCGTCCAAGAGCACCAATTTTGGTCTCGTCATCAGTGCACGGGCGACTTCGACTACTCGAGCTCGGCCCGTTGGCAGGGCTGCCACATCGACATCAGCCACATCCACCAAGTCAAGAAGCGACATGACTCGATCAGCTTCGGCGCCAACATCAAAACGCTCGCCGCGACCGAACGAATTGCGAATCTCCCCAGCGACAATGAGATTCTCACGAACAGTCAGCGAGACGAACAGTTCCAAGCGCTGGAACGTCCGAGAAATTCCCTGACGTGCCCGCTTGGCTGGTTTGGCTTTCGACAGGTCAAGGCCATCAAGCACGATGGCTCCAGATGTTGGCTTGAGCAAACCCGAGATGACGTTGAACATCGTGGTCTTACCGGCACCGTTTGGCCCAATGAGTCCAGTGATCTGACCGGCTTGGCAGTCAAAGGACACATCAATGAGTGCCTTGGTCCCACGAAATGAAACCGAGACATGAGAAACGTCTAACAAACTCGTCATTGCAGTACCGCCATTTCAGGTTCCACATTCCTTGGGCGAGGTGGAGAAACGTCTGTGACCTTCATTCTTCGTTCAGCCACCGCTGGGGAAATAATTCCGATAATACCGAAGCAGAAGACAAACCACCAGTTGCCCCAAACATGGCTCAACGTCATGAGATAGGAAAAGGCAAGTGCCGCCAACGTGGCGATGAGAACGGGAAGATCTTTCAAGATTGGTCGGTAGCTGTCCACAATGTTCGACACCGATCCGCTCGGATTTCCGCCCAAGGTAATGCCAATGGTGGCTGGCAACAAAGCAGCTAAGTGATACGCCGTTGCCCAACTCAAAATCTGGCCCCAGTCGTTGTGGGCATTGGCCAAGTTGAAGAACGTGTGCTGAATAGCGGTGAGGCCAACACTCAGTCCAACGCCACCGAGGAGTGCGCCCGAGACCGAGCCAATTCCACCCACAACCGTTCCCATCACGAGGGCAAAGGAGAACAAGATGTCAAAGGTCGAGGTTTGCACTGAGCCGAGGGAGATGCAGTAGAGCACACCGCCAACCGCTGCGAGGGCAGAAGACAACATGAAGGCAGAGATCTTCAGCCACATGAGATTTTGTCCCAATGTCGCCGTTGCTGCAGGGCTGTCTTTCATTGCGACGAGACGTCGACCATACGAACTTCGGCGAAGGGCAATGAGGCCAACACCAAGCAAGCAGAACAGCACCGTTGATGACAACAACTGCGCCTGGGGTGATGCAAGTGACCAGAGGAAGAACTTCACCGGAGGCACCGTCATCGCTCCTCCAACAAATGACAGTTGGATGTGTAGCAACGGGACGGTGACGACACCCGTGAACGACAAGATGAACACCGACATGAAGATGCCAAAGGCCATGGTGGCAAGGGCCAAGTGGAGCCCGCGGAGGCGTAACGCAGGCAGTGCAACGACCGCTCCGACGATCATGGTGACAACAATGCCGAGAAAGATACCCCACATGCTGGTCCGCTGGTCAGGGTAACCAGGGCCAATGAGTCCATGGTGATACGCCACAATCGCACCAATGGCGCCGAAGGAAATTGGCGCCAAATTAATTTCGCCAGCGAAACCCGTGAGCATCGTCAATGACAGAGCAATGATCGACAGCGCCATACCGCCAGCCAGGGTCTGGGTATCTGAGGCGCCCATGATTTGGCTCAGTGCGATGACAAAAGTCAGCATTGCTCCAGCAGCGATCCAAGAGGTCTTCATCGTCGGCACGACGAAACGTTCCCGAAGTCGAGACAATGAGGCTCCACGCAAGCGGTCTTGTGGAAGCACGAGCAGTACAACGAACAAGCTCATGACGGGTATCGCTATTCCAAATGAAGGCGACCACGAGGTCCATGCCGGATGCAGCGATGCGTACCCGCTAAAAAATGACATCTCAAGACCAATGAGCACGCCGCCAAACACGGTCATGGGAATCGACCGGAGGCGACCAATCATGGCCGCAGTCACTCCACAGGTGATGAGGAGAATCGTGAGTGAGGTGGCATCCACATTGCCTTGCACTTGGCCAATGAGCACACCCGCAACTGCGGCCATGGAGCCACCAATTGCCCAACTCAGCGCTGCAACCTTGTCCGGCACACCACCGTTGAGCTTCAGCAGATCAGGACTGTCAACAACTGCTCGCATGGCAATGCCAACTCGGGTGCGCTTAAACAAAACCGACAGGGCAACACCAAGCAGGAGCGCGATCGCAATCGAGAAGACCTGAAAGTACTGCAGGTAGATGTCGCGGCCGCCGAGGTGAAAGGTCCACTCTCCCTCAGCCCCCCAAAAGATCGGGATCGAGTGAAGCGTACTTTGGTCCCACCCCCATTGAGCGAGTCCAAACATCGCCAACATCAAGGCAATGGTGACGACGATTTTCGTGATATCGGACGTTCCCGTTAGCCGTCGCATGATGAGACGGTAAATCCCCACTTGGAACAGCGGTGCCAAAATGAAGCAGACGACTACGAACGCAATCCACGTTGGCCACATCCACTCTTGCGTCATTTGGTAAAAGACAAACGCAGCGAGCATCGCCACGCCACCATGAGCAAAGTTAAAAATGCCCGAGGTTGTGTAGGTCAACACAAGGCCCGACGCGGCCAAAGCAAACAGCACACCAGAGGTGATGCCAGCGATGAGGAAAACAATGAAGTTAGCCACTGCCCGAAGTACTCCAGTGAGAGAGGGATAGAAGTGTTCTTCACGTCAGCGAACCCCAGCGATTACTCGCCGGGGCCCGCTGCG
>CANGPX010000100.1 GCA_947456095.1 Acidimicrobiaceae bacterium | reverse complement strand
TCACCCGTTAATGCAGCGCCAATCGCAGAGGACAGCACGCCATCAATGCCGTTCACTCCTCGGTTGGAGCGCACCGTTGGTCGGATGGTTGGGGCAAACCATTCGAGTTCACGAATGGGCATGGAAGAACTCGCGGTCAGAATCGACAGGTCAGGTCGCTCACCGAGCATTCGGGCAATGAGCGGCTCTGACAATGCTTCAGGGTCTTGAAGTGCCTCATCGAACGCGTGGCGAGCCGCAGTGTCTGCTTGCTTCCAGCACGTGACATAGGCGTCATCTTGTGCTGCTGGCGACCGCTCAAGTGCGGCAATGATCGTCCCGCCGTCAGCGACCACACGTTCCCCCACGATGGCGAAGGGGTCATACAGCGTCGAGCGAACTCCAAGATGGATCACCTCCACGCCTCGATGTGCCCAGGTAGCGATGGTTTCGCCGAGGACTCGAGATGCCCAGGGTTCGCCAAACATGACGACGAGTTCAGGCATGAGCGAGTCCCCGTGGCTTCGCAAGGTTGGATCGGCAAGCGCAAGTGTTTCTCCGCTGCTTCGCAGGCCCGACCTTGGGTCACCAAGCAGCGCCCAGTGTTTGGCTGTTGCTAAATCAATGAGCTCACGTGGCGCGCCTTCGCCGGCAACAACGAGAACACGTGAACGGTCAGCGAAGTGGTGTGCGAGATCGACTATGCCCTGAGTTGTCGTCTTCGCAGTTCGCCACGGACCACTTCGTGGAGCGGGCATCTCGGCGGGAGCCGCGTCCAAGGGATCACGCAGAGGAACATTGAACTGCACTGGCCCAGCACTCGTGACCGTTCCAGCTGCAGTTTCGTAGACCCTCGCCGCAAGTGAGCGCCACGTGTGTGCCGCACCATGAAAGGCAACGCCAGGATCAATGAACGAGCGCACAGCCACGCCAAAGATCTGCTGTTGGTTCATCGTCTGTGGCGCGCCAACTCCTTGAAGTTCTGGCGGCCGATCCGCGCTCACCACCATGAGGGGAATCGACGAGAGGTCAGCTTCGCAGACGGCTGCGTGGAGTTCACTTACCGCTGTGCCACTCGTGACGAGAATGGCAACTGGTCGGCGAAGTTCACGAGCAAGACCGAGGGCAACAAAACCAGCTGATCGCTCATCAAGGCGAATGTGGAGACGAAGTTCTCTGCGGCTGGCGAAAGCCAGCGCAAACGGCGTCGAGCGTGAGCCCGGACACACCACAACATCAGTCAGGCCATGTCGGATCCACTCATCGACCAAGGTGGCACAAAAGGTCGCCTGAGCGTTGTCCTCACTTACTACGCTCATTTCATGGCTCCCATTTCGAACACTGTGGCTTTGTCCGGCGAGCCAACGCTCACCTTGCTCCATGGTTTCACGAATACGAGCGAAACCTGGGGTACGTTTCGCACCCATCTTGCACAAGCCTATGGAGTGAAAGCCCTTGATCTGCCCGGCCACGGAGAGAACCATGCCGTTCGCCAAAATCTTCGCGACGCTGCGCACGCACTTGCGATCAGCTTGGATGAACCAACCGTGCTCATTGGCTACTCCCTTGGTGGGCGCGTTGCGCTGCACTGCGCTCTCGAGCAACCGAGAAACCTTCGTGGCCTCGTACTTCTTGGAGCAACCGCTGGGATTGAAGATGATGATGAGCGCGCAACTCGTCGGCAAAGCGATGAGCTGTTGGCGGCAAACCTTCGTGAGTCAAACAATCTCGAAGCGTTCTTGAAAAAATGGCTGGATGGCCCCCTGTTCAGTCGACTGAGCGAAGACCAACGCCAACTGAAGGGTCGACTCCGCAACACGGTTGAGGGCCTTTCGAGCAGTCTTGAACTCATGGGAGTTGGCACACAGGCATCACTGTGGGGTGAGCTTCATCGCCTTTCAGTGCCAACGCTCATCGTGGCCGGCGACGAGGACGAGAAATTCACTGCTCTTGGGTTACGCCTTGCCGGCGCCATTTCCAAGGCTCGCTTTGTTGGGATTGCTGGGGCTGGTCACACGGTTCATGTTGAACAACCCGAACTCACCGCGCAAGTCGTTCTCCGATTTGTCGAAGAACTGAGCCTTCAAGCAGTGAGTGGCCCAGACGATGAGACGTCATAGCGAGTTGCCTCAGGAAGCGCCAAGAGGCATTCTCGAAGCACCGAGGAAAACGCAGACGAATGAGGAGTGACAAAGTGCGCCTTGAGCGAGGCTTCGTCTTCCCAAACTTCAGTCAAATGCACGATGTTCTCGTCAAGCAGGTCTCGCCCAAAGCGGTAACGAGAACACCCTGGTTCTGCTTCTGAGCACTCAGACATGATGACCATTGCTCGGAGGGCCTCGTCGATCTTTTCAGGGTCCAAGGTGAAAGTGGCGGTGACCAAAAGCATCGAAGTTCTCTTTCTGTCAAGCAGGCCAGTGGGCCTGGGTCAGGACAATACCGATGGCGAACAATATGCCGGTTCGCAGTTGTGCTTTGCCGGTTGCCCCAAGCAGCGGCAGTAGCGCCCGACCTTCAGCCGGCGACAGCACGAGTTTTACGACACCAACAAGACCGACCAGGCCAACGAGTGAAAGCGTCGGCCACCAACCAGCAGCAGCACTTGCACCGTGCAACTTCGCGTTGTGGGCAAAGAACCACCAAGCAGTGACCAAGATGCCGATCTTCACTGGGCCAAAGGCCAGAAGGTAGAGCCACGAGCCACGAGCGCGACCGAGCCGAACGGCCAAGGTGCGCTTGTTTGCCTTGGTGTCTCCAGTGACGTCACGCAAGTTGTTTGCTTCAAGCAGGGCCACCGATAAAAATCCAACCGCAGTGGCGGCGAACCACGCAGCAGCGGGGAGATGGCCAACTTGGATGTAGACCGTGCCAAGCGTTGCCACGAGGCCAAAGTAGATGAACACGAACAATTCACCGAGGCCGAGATAGCCATAAGGCTTTGGTCCACCGGTGTAGCCCCATGCGGCCAAGACTGCCGACGCTCCAATGGCCACTAACCACCACGAGGTGGATGCAGCGAGGAGAAGACCAGCAATGCAGGCAATGGCAAAACTGAGCAGTGCAGCGTTGCGCACGACTTTGGCCGGAACAAGCCCCGATCCAACGAGTCGCAGTGGCCCAACACGGACTTCGTCGGTGCCCTTAATCCCATCGGAATAGTCGTTCGCGTAGTTGACCCCAATTTGCAAAGCCAAGGCCACGATCATCGTGAGCAAAAGGCGCGCCCAATTGAGCCGAGCAAATTCCGCTTGGAGCCAGTCCGGAAACTTGAGGCCGAGTGTCGTTGTCGCCGGGGCAAAGTTAGGTGACGCAGCCCCAACAAATTGACGTGGTCCAACAACTCCTGAAAGCGCAGCGCCGACGAGGACGGGGACGAGTGCGGCCGGAAGCGTCTTTGGCCGAGCACCCTCCACCCAGCGCTTGACTGGCCCCGGAACGTCTGGGGCCCCCGTCATGGGCGCTTCGGGAACTTCGAGAAGTCGGGCTTGCGATGCTCAACAAACGCGTTGCGGCCTTCTTGGCCTTCTTCGGTCATGTAGAAGAGCATGGTGGCATCACCTGCAAGTTGCTGCACGCCGGCGAGTCCATCATCTGCGGCGTTGAACGATGCCTTGAGCATGCGAAGCGCAAGCGGTGACAGCGTCAACATTTGTCGACACCAGGCAACTGTTTCGGCTTCTAAGTCAGCCAACGGCACGACGGTGTTCACGAGACCCCAGTCTTCGGCTTGGGCCGCGTCGTATTGGCGACACAAGAACCAGACTTCTTTCGCTCGCTTCAGCCCAATGGTGCGAGCCAGAATTGACGACCCGTAGCCACCATCAAACGAGCCCACCTTTGGGCCGGTTTGCCCAAAGCGAGCGTTGTCAGCAGCAATGGAAAGGTCGCAGACCAGATGCAAGATGTGGCCACCACCAATGGCATAACCCGCAACCATGGCCACAATGGGCTTTGGAATCCGGCGGATCAAAATCTGCAGGTCAAGCACGTTCAAGCGCCCAACGCCTTCGGCGGCTACTTGGTCATCGCCGATGTAGCCGTCATTGCCGCGGATCTTTTGGTCGCCACCTGAGCAGAACGCATCAGGGCCTTGGCCGGTCAGCACAATGACGCCAACCGAGAGGTCATCTCTTGCCCTCGTGAAGGCATCAGTCAACTCAAACAAGGTCTGCGGACGAAAGGCATTGCGCTTTTCTGGCCGGCAGATGGTGATCTTGGCAATGCCTTCTGCCACTTCATAGGAAATATCTTCGAACTCGCCTCGAGACTCCCAGGCGGGCAAAGCAAGGCCACGAAATTCCTCGACGGGATCAATCGGAGCACCGGTAATGACGGTTGGCTGTGAGGTCAAGTCCATGGCTCTAACCTACCGGGCGTGCCGGAGCTCGTGGCTTTTGATCAAGAACCCAGCGTTCAACTCTTGGGTGGCATTGCTCGCGTTCTCGATGCCGGCGATGCTTTTTGCCTCATTGACCAACGTCTCGATGACCATCTCAAACAAGCGCAACTCTTGCTCTACAAGCCAACAAAGCTCATTGACCGAGATGGCGTTGAGCATCGCCAACAAGGCGGCATTGGCACTGAAGTCGGCGACGCTTTGTGCTGCGCAACCTCGGGTTCTTCAGGCACGCCAAAAGTGGCGGTCTTAACGAAAGATGCGCTTTTTGCATCTGCTGTTCTCACGAGCAGTGCACTTGGCATTGACCCGACGCAGCATCGCTGGTTGTCGTGTTTGCCTTGGGCTCACATTGGCGGCCTGACCGTCGCGCTTCGGTCACTGTTCACGGGAACGCCCTTGTTGGTCCTCTCGCACTTTGACGCTGAAGCCGTGACCGCACTTGCAGGTGCTGGCGAAGTCACGCACACCTCTGTCGTGGCGACTGCTTTGCAGCGCATTGACCCAAGCCTGTTCGTCGGCATCTTGCTAGGAGGGGCGGCTCCCCCAAAAGACCTTCCTCACAACGTCACGACGACCTATGGCATGACCGAAACTGGCTCAGGCGTCATTTACAACAACCGGGCACTTACCGGGGTAGAACTCGCCGTCGACGCAGCGACGGGTGGGCTCCTCGTCAAGAGCCCAACGCTGCTTCGGGCCTACCGAAATGCTGCGGAACCTTTCACAACTGGACCAGATGGCTCGAGTGACTGGCTCGTGACCGGAGACGCCGCAACCATTGACGCTTCTGGCTTTGTTTCGGTTACGGGGCGCATTGATGAGGTGATTGCAACCGGCGGCGAAAAGGTGCACCCAAATGTGGTCGAACACGCCTTGAGCGCAATTCCCTTTGTTGCAGAACTGTGCGTCTGGAAACGACCAGATCCAACGTGGGGCGAACGGGTTGTGGTCTTTGTCGTGCCAGAGGGTCGCGATGAGGTGACGCTTGCTGACCTTGCTCCTTGGACCGAGCATCTCGCCCCGTGGGAGCGACCAAAAGAAGTTGTTCTCTTACGTGAACTTCCGAGAACGCCTTCGGGCAAGATCGCCCGCCGACTGCTCAGCTAACGCCACCGGTTGGCTGATTGGTCGTACCTCCATCAATGACGATGGTTTGGCCAGTAATCCACGATGCGGCCGACGACGACAAAAACAGCGCCATGGTGGCAATGTCATCGACTTCACCGAGTCGCCGAAGAGGAATGTGCTTGGCCACTTGTTCTTCTCGGTTCTCCCACAGTGCTCGAGCGAGGTCAGTCTTGACGAGCCCCGGAGCAATGGCATTGACGCGGACACTTGGTGCTAACTCATAGCCAAGTTGGGTCGTCGTGTGGATGACGGCGGCTTTGGTCACGTTGTACCAACCAATACCTGGCTCTGGCCCAAGGCCACCAATGGAGGCAATGTTGAGAATCGACCCGCCATTTGCTTGCATGGACTGACGCCATGCTGCTTGCGAGAAGGTGATGATCGAGGCTTGATTGATCTCGTAGGTCTTGCGCATGAGCTCTGGCGTGATCTCGAGCATCGGGCCAAAGTACGGATTCGTTCCGGCGTTGTTGACCAAGATGTCCACTGCGCCAAAACGCTCCATCGTGAACGTCACTGCTTTTTCTGCATCTTCAGGACGGCCAACGTGTGACGCGACAGTCGCCACCTGGCCGTCGAGGCCTTCCAAGGTGGCAGCGGCTTCGTGAAGCCCCTGTTCTTTCCTCGAGGTCAGCACCACATTGGCTCCAGCTTCAGCCATTCGGTAGCCAATCTGGAGGCCAATGCCGCGTGAGCCTCCGGTGATGAGTGCTGTTTTTCCGTCGAGTCGAAGTTCCATTTCTTCAATCTACGAGATGTCGCTTCCCCTCATCACTTACGCTTCGAATTGTTTCGACGTGAAAGCAACCCTTGCTCGGTACGCTGAACAAGTGCCTGCGAACCAACTCAGCTCTTCGACCTCGCCGTATTTGCGCCAACATGCCCACCAGCCCGTTGCGTGGTACCCATGGGGCGAAGAAGCCTTAAGCCGAGCGGCGACCGAGGACAAGCCGCTGTTCATTTCGATTGGCTATGCCTCGTGTCACTGGTGCCACGTGATGGCCCATGAGAGCTTCGATGATGAAGCCGTTGCTTCGGTCCTCAATGACTTCTTTATCTCCATCAAGATTGATCGTGAAGAACGACCCGACTTGGACGCAACCTTCATGGCTGCAACTCAGGCTCAACACGGCCACGGCGGCTGGCCAAACTCAGTCTTTGCCACACCAGATGGCCGACCGTTTTACACCGGCACCTACTTCCCACCAGATGACCGGCCAGGGGTCCCTTCGTTTACTCGAGTCATCACCTCGCTCGCCGATGCGTGGACCACGAGTCGTGAAGAAATTGAAGAGCGAGCCGATACCTTTTACAAGGCTGTCGCGACCGAGGCCAACTTCTCTGAAGACTTGGCCGAAAAAGCAGCATCACACGACGACATCCAACCCCGTGCGCTATTAACCCATGCCATGGAGGAATTGGCCGAGCGCTTTGATGGAACCTGGGGAGGCTTCAGTCCTGCACCAAAGTTCCCAAGGCCTTCGCTCATTGAACTCTGTCTCGTTGCTGCGGTCACGCTGGACGACAACCAAGCGCTGTCAATGGCAATGG
>CANGPX010000099.1 GCA_947456095.1 Acidimicrobiaceae bacterium | reverse complement strand
TCTCCGATCATTTGACGTCGAAGTACTTCTACGGCGGCGATGCGCTCTGACGGGCTCTTCGCAAGCCAGTAGTGCAAGTCGCTCTGCTGCTCATGCAGCGGACGAATCGACACAACGGGAGTAATCATCACCCCTATTTTACTCCCTCGGGCCGGGCATCGCTTGTCCTGAGAACTGCAGCCTCAGCCGCATGAGGTGCGATTTTGTCGCCATGAGGCAGACGAAAATCCGTATTCAAATCTCCGATTGATTCCATAAAGAGCCCACTGGGCGGTTGACGTCCCCTGAAGTGGTGGCATTTGGGGGGTCCGCGAAGTAAGCGGGCCACCGGAGCATTCTCAACGTGTCCCTAGTAAGACGCGAAAGAAAGAAGCTCCGATGACCCACCTTGATTTTGACCTGTCCACGCTCGCAGAGCGAATCGTAGAGAGTCCCGATGTTGATCTCGTGCGGGAGATGGTCACGTTCCTCTATCAGGCACTCATTGATGTCGAAGCCACCGATGCCATTGGGGCAGAGCGCCATGAGCGTGCCCTCTCTCACCACGAGCGGCTCGATGGGTCGGGTTACCCCCGACAACTCAAAGGTGAAGAAATCTCTCTTGGCGCTCGCATTGTCGCCGTTGCCGATGTGGTCGAAGCCATGGCGCACCTGCGCCCCTACCGAGCTCCACTTGGTTTAACCACCGCCCTTGACACCATCACCCAAGGGGCAGGGAAGCTCTTTGACCGAGAAGTCGTCAACGCCTGCCACGCGGTGTTCAGCGTTGGTTTCTCTTATGACACTCCCCCCCGGAGTGCGTCATAGGAGCGCTTTAGCGGTCGCCGCCGTGACCGTGGCTCGCTGGCTCCGCCACAATGCGCGTTGCCAAGAACACGGTGCCAGAAGCCGGTGTTGGCGTGGTGACCACGACAGCGTCGCCAACGCTCAAGGTGCCTCCGTGGTCACGGTGCACACTGGCTGTTGACACCGACACCGTGACGACCGTTGGATTGCCATTGGCTAGGAGGTAGGTCTTTGCTGCGTTGCTCACCTCGGTCAAGGTGACCTCAATCGAAGTTGCCCCAACAGTTGCAATGGTGCCAGCGAAGGTCACCTGCGCTGCTGGTTGGCTTGCTCCACGAGCCGGCGATGCTTCGACCATTTGGGCGACAAGGACGAGCCCTGCAGTTGGCACAGTGGCCTTGATCTCTACTTTGTCACCGCTTTGAAGCGATCCACCACCGGAGCGACGAATTGAAGCGACCGACAGGTCAAACGTCACCGTTGTTGGGTTGCCATTTGCGAGTAACCAAGTTTTTGCTGCCTTGTTCACCTCTACGAGGCGAACCGTGGCAGTTGAAGTTCCTGCAGTGTCAACAACACCTTGGAGTTCAAGTTTCGCTTCCACCTGCTTTGGTCCTGGCGCACTCGGTGCAGCTTCAATGAAGGTGCCGACCAGAATCGTGCCAGCAACAGGGGCAGTTGCTTGCACTGCCACCTTGTCGGCAATGGCCAAAGAACCGCCGCCTTCACGCTCAATGCGAGCAGAGCTCACGTCAACGGTGACCACTGTTGGGTTGGCATTCGCTGCAAGCCACGTTGTTGCGGCGTCGTTCGCCACTCGAATGGTGACGTCAATGGTGGTGGCTGACACTGAAGCAACCGTTCCAACAAGTCCAAGTTGACTCGAGGTTGGCTTCTGCGTTGATGCGGGAGCGGCTTCAACCTTGACGGCGAGGAGCACAGTTCCCGATGTCGGAGCATTTGCGGCAATTTCAACCCGGTCGCCAACGACGACCTTGGTGCCGCCGCGTCGTTCAATCTGTGCACCGGTGATGTCAAAGGTCACCGACGTTGGGTTCTGATTTGCCGCCAGCCACGTGAGACCTGCTCCATTTACAGACCGGTAGGCAACGGTAATACTCGCTACGCCAACTCCCGTCACAGCTCCTTTAAAGCGCAGCGCAGCGGTTGGCTCGCTCTCACCTGTTGCCGAGGAAACGCCTTCGGCTCGGACAAACAGACCAGTCAACGTCGTTCCAGAAACTGGAAGATTGACTCCCGCGCTGACCCGGTCACCGAGTTGCAACGCGCCACCGCCTTCTCGAGCGATTCTGGCGGTTGCCACGTTGATGGTGACCACTCCTGGGTTCCCATTGGCTGCAAGCCAGGCCACAGCGCCACTTGACACTGACTTGGTCGCCACGTCAATGGTCGTTGTCGTTACTGCAGTAATCGTTCCTCGGAGAAAAGCCGCTGCTCCGTAAAGATTCACCGCACGACACACGCCGCGTGTGTCATCACTGTCAGCACCAACTTCGACCACAGTTGCCGCAGTTGAGGTGCAGGTCAAGGTGTTTGCCCCTGTGCCTTCTTCAACGGTCGTCGTCGCGGTGCCAGCGACGTCGGTGTTCTTCCCCGGCCCACCGTTCAAGTCGTTGATCCCTGCGCCACCACTCAGCGCATCATTGCCGTCGTCTCCAAGAAGGACTTCATGGGCTCCTTTGGCCGTCGATGCGTTCAACTTGTCGTTGCCTGCACCACCAATCAGCACCACGAGACCCGGCCCAGTTGCGCTCAACTGGTCGTTACCTCCAAGGCCGCACACCACATCTCCGGCTTTGCCGACCAACTTGTCGGCACCTGGGGTGCCAACAACGGTGCAGGTGTAACCATCAGCGTGGACCACTTTTGGCTTTGCCACATGGGCAGTCGCGGCTCCAGCAATCGAGCCTGACAAGCTCGCAAGGGCCAGCGCGACTACAGGAAGTGCGGTGAAGGTTCTTCGCATAACGAACTCCAATCAAATGATGGCCACGCCATCTGGTTCCAACGGTACTGCGGAAGACATCGATTGGCTACGACTGCGCTATCGGTGTCATCAGCGCTTTTTCAGGTTGTTTGCCCTTCTTCAGCCCAGAGCCCTTTGGAGTTGAAGCGTTGCCTGCCAAGACAGGAGATCTTGTGCACCATACGCTGGCACGATCGACGCGCAGCGAACCTTTCCTCACCTCAAGGCTCGAAGTCTCCAAGGGCTCAACGTGGTGCTTCCCGAAGCCTTCACTTCCCGTCACACCGTTGCACTCATTGCCTTTCATCGACACCACCAGAGCCTTGTTGATTCATGGACCCCGTGGTTAGAAACACACGGAGCAAGCAATCCAGACTTCTCCTTTGTTGAACTCCCGGTGATCTCAAGGCTTTGGGCTCCACTTCGGTCCCTCATTGATGGTGGAATGACCACAGCCATCAAGACCCCGCACATCTTGGAGCGCACCCTCACCATCTACGGCGATGTTCGTCGAGTAACTGAGCCTCTTGGCATCGCAACGACTGCAACGATTACCGTCCTCGCTGTTGACGGTGAAGGAGCAGTCCGCTGGTCAGGCACCGGGGGCTACTCGGCTGCTGCGAGCAACCAACTCGAAGCAGTGCTCGCTACTTGGTGAGCAGTGGTTGCAGCGCGCTTGCCATCACCGTCGACAGGTAGGTGGCATAAGACTGTGACAGGTGTTGGCTGTCGTAGAGGACGACATGGCCCGCAATCATTGAGCTGCATGTTGTTGCACAGAACCACCGTCGCGTGGAAATGAACGACACCGAGGCGGCAGCTGCTGCTTGCCGCTCAGCTGCTCGAAACAGCGGGTCAGGAACAGCACTGGCCGGCATCTGGCACTGCTGCACGGTGGTTGGGTGCAGAGCCAGGCAACTCGGCAGGTCCCAAGGAAATTTCGGCACATCTTCAATGATGGCGACTTTGGTCTTCGGTCCCTTCAACTGCGAAAGAGTGGTCACCAGCCCTTGCTGCCACTGTTCAGGGCTCAGTGGATCTCCTGATCCACCCAAATTGATCTTCTCGGCGACAACGACGAGTGATGGGTGTGCCGCTGCGATCTCAGCAAGAGCGGAAGTGCGGAACGCGTCGCAGAGCTCTGGGTAATGGTAGAGCTCAATCGTAATTTCAAGCGTTGCCGGGGTACAGGCGCCCATCGCCAGCAGTGAAACGCCATAGCCACGAGCGAGAAGTCCAGGAAGAAGTGCGGGCATCCATGACATTGCGTGCGAGTCGCCCAAGATCACCGCAGTTGACTTCGGTGACGTTGAGCCGAAATGACAGGTCGTGATGTGTCGGCACTGCGTCCCGAGCCGCAGGTTGGTGAAGGCGTCGTTGGTCGCTGCTGAAAGTTGTGCCAGCTGTTGTTTTGTCAGCTTGGTCACCTTCGCTGCAGCAGCAACTGCAGTCGTGACCTGTTTGGCCGTGCCAGGGATGATCTTGGTCGTTGCGCCACTTGGCGAAAAGGTGGCAACTATGAGCAAGGCGGCGAGCACCACGGTACTTCTTGCCCGAAAGAAATTGACCTTTGCCATGTGCACAACGTCAACATAGACGAATGAGTGACCCGGCGACTGCTCAGCTTCTTTGTTACTTGGCGGAGCTGTGGACGACTCGAACCGAATGGGTCACACACGACTCATGGCGGATCTTGGCCAAGGCTTGATAGTCCTCGCTGTTCCACCAGTTGAGCAGTTGCGCTTCGCTGTCAAAGTCAATGAGCACCGTGCGTCCATCTTCTGGTGTGCCTTCAAGGACGAGCACTTGGTCGTCGTAGGTGCGAAAGTGCCCGCCATGGGCTTCTAACAGAGGGAAGAATCCCTTCACATAGGTCTTATAGAGGTCACGATCAACAATCGTGAAATGCGCAACAAAGGTCACAGGTTGGTTGGTCATGGTGAGGCCATCTTCCTTCTCGAGATGAAACGTTGTTCTGAGATTCGCAGAGTTTGGCTGAGTTCTCGCGAACTAGCCCGGTGCAATCACTTCGTTGATGATCTCGCCGATCCCAACAATTTCGCTCCGGACAATGTCGCCCACAGCCAAAAAGCGCGGTGGCTTGGCCGTAATGCCAACTCCTGCTGGGGTGCCCGTGAAGATCACATCTCCTGGCCACAGCGTCGTGACCTTGGAGAGTTCAACAATGAGTTGCGAGACGGAGAACACCATGTCGGTCGTCACTGCATCTTGGACGAGCTCATCATTGATGAAGCAGCGAAGTTGCAGTGCATCTTTGTTGGCGACTTCATCCAAGGTCACCAGCCACGGACCAATCGGTCCAAAGCCTTCAAAGGACTTACCAAGCGAGAACTGTCCACCAGCAGCAAACTGCAACGTGCGCTCAGAGAAGTCTTGGCCAACAGCAACACCGGCAACCACGTCCCAGGCGTCGCTCAGCGCAACATTTCTCGCTGCGTTTCCCAACACCACTACGAGTTCAACTTCGAAGTCAACGGTCTCACCAGTTCGCGGAACCGGGTCAAAGGGTCCTGACAAGCTGGAGGGGAACTTGGTAAAGGTCGCGGGAAACGCTGGAACGGGCAGTCCTGCTTCTTCGGCGTGGCCAAAGTAATTGAGACCAATGGCGAACACCTGGGCCGGTTTTGGCACCGGCGAGCCAAGTTTGGTTCTGTCCAGTGCAACGCTCTTCGTCAGGTCAAACGCTCCAGCAGCAGCTACGAAGGCAGCGAAGTCTTCGTAGAGGCTTTGGAGGTCTGGACCAAAGGCGCCACTCGAGGCTTGCTGAATGTCGATGACACCTTCGTCGACAATGAGGCTGGCGCGGCCGTCATAGTTGGCAATTTTCACTGAGGAACCCCCACGTTGAGTTGACGAAAGACTGCTCGAAGTTGCGCTGCACCGTCTGACGGGTTGACTTGGGTTCTCCAGGCAACGTGACCGTCGGGGCGCACGAGGATTGCCCCTGTGGCACAGAGGCCCGAAAGGTCACACCAGTGGTCAAGATCAAGCGCAACGTCTTGGCCAAGTAGGCAAACATCGAGTGAAGTGCCCAGCTCTTTGGCCGCACTGGCCCAATGCCTTGATGCAGTCAGCACAGCAAAGCGACCAGGACGGACGAGGTCGAGTGTCGAAATCACCTTGTCGCCACGGGTCACTTCCAAGTGCGGCAAACGAACGCCAGGAACCGTCGAGGGAACATAGGTCCGAACAGGATTCTCGGGCTGTGGGGCAACCGTTCCGTCGCTGACCACGGCGCCGCCATCTTGGCCGTATGCGGTGCCGAGTTGAATACCGAGTTGGTCAAAGTGCTCAGCCTGATTGGCAATTGCGTCAGCCACAGCACTGCGACCTTCGACCGAGGACAACACCCGATCAATATTTTCTTGTGAAGCAACTGGGTCGTCAGTGACTTCGAGCGCCATCCAGACTTCAATGAGCCGGAATGCATTGTCGAGGCTCACCGCTGCCGAATGCTCTGCCACCTGACGGCGTTCGTTCTCGTAGGTGTCAAGGAGAACCTCTTCTGCCTGTCCACGCAGCACCGCGCTCAGTTTCCACGCCAGGTTTTGTGCATCGTGGATGCCACTGTTGAGACCAAGACCGCCCGTTGGTGGGAACCGGTGCGCAGCATCGCCGACGAGAAAACACGCACCACTTCGGTAGCGACTCGCTACTTGGCAGGTCATTCGCCAACTCGAAATGTGGCGAACAACAACGGGAATCTCTGCCGGGATTTTCCCTGCGAGACGAACCATTCGCTCTGCTTCAGCGTCAGATACCTCTCGGGCCGACGCAGCTTCAAGTCTCGTCATGTAGACCCACGCATTATCTAAGTCGTGAGCAATAAAGGTGCCCTGGGTAGCTGGATCAGTAATGAAGTACAGCGTTGCCGGTTGAGATCCAACGAGTTCGCGCAAATTCGCTTCAACGTGAACCGAGAGGAAGTTCTCGATCTCATCGGGCCCGTCCATGGCAATGCCAAGAGCTCTGCGAACACTGCTTCGAGCACCATCTGCACCAATGACAAAGCGACTCTCAATCGTGAAAGGCTCACCGGTATTTAGGTCTTCAAGTTGAGAAACGTTGACGTCGCCGTTGTTCGTGACTCCCCGCCAAGCTGTTGCGAACAACACATCGCCAACAGCGAGGTTGAGCAGTGGTTCTAAGCGGTGCTGCGAAAGATTGCGCAACGGGTGTGGGGTAAACCTCTTGGCGAAGTCCTCGTCGTGGAGGCCTTCGAACGGGACATTCCCGAGTTCAGGTTCACCAAGTGACTTCACCCAGCGAACCGCGTTGCCATCTTCAGGGCGCTGACAGAGGCGGTCAATCTCGTCCATGTCGAGTTCGAGGCTGCGAAAC
>CANGPX010000098.1 GCA_947456095.1 Acidimicrobiaceae bacterium | reverse complement strand
TGGACCAGTGCTCCTTCACGGCCACTCCTGTTTGACGGCAACCTCGCTCCAAAGTCGTCGTATGAAATGGTTCGATCTTGCCTAGCTCGTGCAGTGATGAAGTCTTCTCACCTCAAAGGAACGCTGCCGCCGTGCACAGGTTGGAAGAACTAGCAGGGGTGCAGTTGAGGATTTGCTCGATCAAAGCAGCACCAAAGAGCCTTTGAAGGAGATGTTCTGGGAAGCAACCCGAAACCGGCGGCACTGCGTTTTGTCCCAAGCAAACAGAGCGATGAGTCCTCAGGCTTCCCATCTCACTGCAACAGGTATCACCTTGACCTCAGAGCGCCAAGATGCTGGTTGAGACTATGAAGCCGCTCCAGTCAGCAGAGGTGACAAAGATCTCTTCTGACCCTCGGCCTTTACGGCTGGTAAACGCCAAACTCGCCACGAAGAACGTCAGCGACTTCACCCAAGGTGGCGAGGCTGCGGAGCGCTTCTTTCATTGGAACCAGCAGATTCTGGGTTCCGCGAGCAGCAGCTTCAACATCGGCCAACGCTGCGTCAACTGCTGCTTGGTCGCGCTTGGCCCGAACGGCCTTGACGCCTGCAATTTGTGATCGCTCGAGTTCTGGGTCGATCGGGAAGACTTCTGTTGGCTCAGTTGCTTGGTCGGTGAACTTGTTCACCCCGACGACGATTTGCTCACCTGAATCGATTGCCCGAGCAACGGCATAGGCCGCAGATTCAATCTCATCTTGCATGAAGTGAGCTTCAATGGCTGACACTGCCCCACCGAGTGCATCAATGCGCTCCAAGTATTCCCACGCAGCAGCTTCGACTTCATTCGTGAGTGATTCCACGAAATACGAACCAGCGAGTGGATCAACAGTGTCGGGCACACCGGACTCATAGCCAATGATTTGCTGGGTGCGAAGAGCGAGCTTGGCCGCCTTTTCAGTTGGCAAGCCCAACGCTTCGTCAAAACCATTGGTGTGGAGGCTCTGGGTTCCACCAAGAACAGCAGAAAGCGCTTGGAGGGTTACCCGCACAAGGTTATTTTCTGGTTGCTGTGCAGTGAGCGTTGAGCCGCCGGTTTGGGTGTGGAAGCGAAGCGTCTTACTGCGCTCATCTTTTGCCCCGAAGCGCTCAGTCATGATCTTTGCCCACATGCGGCGAGCAGCACGGTACTTCGCCACTTCTTCAAAAACGTTATTGTGCGCATTCCAAAAGAAACTGAGCCGAGGAGCAAAGGCGTCAACGTCGAGTCCTGCGGCTTGGGCTGCTTCGACATAGGCAATGCCATTGGCCAAAGTGAAAGCGATTTCTTGCACTGCCGTTGATCCGGCTTCGCGAATGTGATAGCCGGAGATCGAAATCGTGTTCCAGCTCGGCAAGTTCTCGGCGCAATAGGCAAAGGTGTCAACAATCAGCCGCATGGACTGGCGAGGTGGGTAGATGTAGGTGCCTCGAGCGACGTATTCCTTCAAAATGTCGTTTTGGATCGTTCCGCGAATCTTCTGGCTGGCAACACCTTGTTCCTCGGCGACCAACTGATACATGAGCAGCAGTGTTGAGGCCGTTGAGTTAATGGTCATCGACGTCGTCACCGTGTCAAGTGGCAATCCGCCGAGCAAGATCCGCATGTCGTCGAGTGAGTCAATGGCAACGCCGACTTTTCCGACTTCGCCTTCAGCTCGGACGTGGTCGGAGTCGTAACCCATTTGCGTTGGCAGATCGAATGCGCAACTCAGGCCAGTTTGGCCTGCGCCGAGCAAGAACTTGAAGCGCTCATTCGTCGATGCTGCGGTACCAAAGCCGGCGTACTGGCGCATGGTCCACAGGCGCTGGCGATACATCTCAGCGTGCACACCGCGGGTGTAGGGGAAACTCCCTGGCTGCCCTAAGTCAACACTCGGGTCAAAGCCTTCGAGGTCTGCTTCGGTGTAGAGCTCGTTGACGGTGAGGTCAGAACTTGTGCGGCGAGAAATCGGCTGGTCAGTCACGTGTCCACAATAGGCGCACTCAACCAAGTGCTCACTCGCTTGATGAGCACTTGGTCAACGCCGTTTTGTTGCTGTCAGGAATTACCGTCCGTGCGGCATGCACAGATCGTCATATTCAGCAATAACAATCGGAGGCGCACCTTCACCACACGCTGGGCACTTCGGGTCCCGACGGACCTTGAAGGTCCGAAAGGACTCTTCCAACGCGTCAAAAGCAAGGAGGCGACCAACGAGTGACTCACCGAGGCCCAAGATGAGCTTCAAGGCTTCGAGAGCTTGAATTGAGCCCACAATGCCTGGGAGCACGCCAAGTACGCCTGCTTCAGCACACGAAGGTGCAAGCTCGGCTGGAGGTGGCTCAGGGATGAGGCAGCGGTAGCACGGCCCGTTGTAGGGATCAAAGATCGTGACTTGACCCTCAAACCTGAAGATCGAACCGTGGACAACAGGGATCTTCTTGAGCAGCGCCGCGTCGTTGACAAGGTAACGAGTCGGGAAGTTGTCGGTGCCATCAACAATGACGTCATAGCCATCAATGATGTCCAAGATGTTGTCGGCGCCAAGGCGCGTGTCGTACGTCGTGACGTCTAGGTCCGGATTCATGCCAGTCAGTGCAACCTTGGCAGAGTCCACTTTCCGCATCCCAACACGGTCCAAGTTGTGCAGAATTTGGCGCTGAAGGTTCGACTCGTCAACAACGTCCATGTCAATGATGCCAAGGTGGCCAACGCCTGCTGCTGCCAAGTAGAGCGCTGATGGTGACCCAAGGCCACCAGCACCGAGCATCAAGACCTTGGCGTCAAGCAACTTCTGCTGGCCTTTTTCGCCGACTTCTGGAAGGAGGAGGTGACGCTGGTAGCGGTTGCGCTGAGCTGGGGTCAGCGTCCGTGGCGTCGTCCAAACAAGGCCACTGTCTTTCCACTTGTTGAAGCCACCAATGACCGAGGTGACGTCTTTGTATCCAAGATCCTGCAGCGTCTTTGCCGCAAAGGCTGACCGCACGCCACCAGCACAGTAGACAATGACGGGAGCTTCTTTGTCGGGGAGTTTGCCTTCAACTTGGAATTCCAAGTGGCCACGAGGAAGGTGGATGGCACCAGGAACCGCACCTTGCTCGTACTCGTCGGGCTCACGAACATCCAAGAACGTCGTTGCACCAACGAGGTCGGCGACATCGGCCGGTTCGGCTTCTTTGATCTCAGCTTTTGCTGCGTTCAACAGTTCACGGGGTGTGGACATTTCAACTCCTCAACTGGACTGCGTAAAACCCTACCAGTTAGGTCAACAATCAAAACCGCGTCTAGAACTGAGGGGTGGACTTACGCGAACTGCTCAACGCTCGGCGGATGAACCGCAGTTTTTCCCCTGCGACGGTCAATCCAAAAACCATGCTCAGGATCGTCGATGATGCACTGCGCAGTCCAACGGCCGGCAACTCGAGGGGAGTTTCCTTTCTTGTGCTGAGTGACCCAAGCGACCGGGACGCCTACTGGAATCACGCAACTGATGAAGCCTGGCGAGCATCGAGTTCTCGTTACGTCGGTTTCGCTCGGGCACCGTTCATTGTGCTGTCACTGTGCGACCCTGAGGTCTATACGAATCGCTACAGCGAATCCGATAAGGCGTCCTCAGGTCTCGGGCAAACAACGGACGCGTGGCCAGTGCCCTACTGGTTTGGCGATGCAGGCATGGCAACGATGGCACTTTTGCTTGGAGCAGAAAACCAAGGGCTTGGGGCTGCGTTTCTTGGGAACTTTCGTAATGAACGTGCAGTACTTGACCACTTTGAGGTTCCTGCTCAAGTACGCCTCTTCGGCACGATTCTCCTTGGCCACAGTGACGGCAAAGCCCATCGGTCGCGTTCACTTGACCGACGAGTTTCACGGACCAGCCGCTTGCACGTCGGCCTGTTTGGCCACCGCGCAGCAGAAACTGACTAAAGCTGGCGCAGGTAGCGAAGAAGGGTGCGGAGGCTAAACGCCGTACCACCTCTGGTGAGATAACCGCTGTCGCTCATTGCATCACTTGGACCAGCAATATCTAAATGGGCCCATTGGGTGTCGCCGACGAATTCTTTCAAAAACAGCGCGGCCGAGATCGAGCCTGCTTCGCCGGACTTGCCAATGTTCTTCATGTCGGCAATGTCGGAGTCAATGTGGCTGCGGAACTGGGCTGGCAGTGGCATTGGCCAGTTGTGCTCACCTTCGCGCTCTCCGGCTTCGAACAACGCGTCAGAGAGTTCCTTTGTTGTTGAAAAAGCAGCAGCAATGTCACCGAGCGCCACTACTTGCGCACCAGTCAAGGTGGCAACGTCGATCATGGCCGTTGGCTTCAACTCTGTGCCAAGACACAATGCATCAGCCAAGATCAGGCGACCTTCAGCATCGGTGTTCAGCACTTCCATGGTCTTGCCGTTGCGGGCGGTTAAGACATCGCTTGGGCGAATTGCCGTTCCTGACGGCATGTTCTCGGTCATTGGAGCAAAGGCTGTCACTTTGACCTTCACGCCAAGCGACTCACAAGCAGCGACAACGCCGAGCACGATGGCGGCACCTGACATGTCGGTCTTCATGCGCATCATTGAGGCTGCTGGCTTGAGCGACAATCCACCAGAGTCAAACGTCACACCCTTACCAACGAGCACGATGTGGGCTGTCTTGGCTGTGGCCTTTGCTGGGGTGTAGGTCGCCTTCACGAGCCGTGGTGGCTCGATGGAGCCTTGGGCGACACCCAAGAGGCCACCAAGTCGCTCTTTTTCAATGCGAGCTTTTTCCCAGACTTCAACCTTGGTGGTCGTGCCTGCAGTCTTGAGTTTCGTCGCAGCGCGTTTTGCCATTTCCGTTGGCGACAAGTGGCCTGGTGGTTCGTTAATGAGGTCTTTGGCAAAGTTGACCGCGTCAGCGGTGGCTTTGGCCGCAGCAAGGGCCTTGTCGAGCCCGGTTTTCGTCGATGCAGCCACCACGATCTTGGCGATGGTCTCAGTCTTTGTGGACTTGTGGGTGTTGAACTTGTAGGTCGCAAGGAGCGCACCGGTTGCCGCAGCTTCTTGGGCTTCAAGATTCCCTGCTGGCACGACCAGTCCAACGGTTTGCTTGGCCCGAGCGCTTCGAACAGCAGCAGCACCAAACTTGCGCCATCCCTCGTCATCTCCGGCACCCACACCAATGAGGAGCAACGTTGGGCCAGTCATGGTCCGAAGGGCAAAGACTTCACCTGCGGAGGCGGAGAACTGCACACTGGTTCCCCATTTCGCGTCAACCTCACTTGGAACCTCAATGCCGGCAATGCGAGGAGCCGTGTCGGCGGCAAAGCCAAAGGTGGGCTCAGCAAACACCGGCAGCGCCAAGACATTCGCGCTTCGCAGTTCGGTCAATTTTGCTGCAGTGATGGTGACGCCCATGTTGGGTTTCCCTTCTTTTTCGAGATTTCGGTCGTCGAGCACTGAGATGCACGAACGAGTGGTTTCTAGCTTGCTGGTCCCACACTTCGAGTGCGGAGTTGGTGGTCACCATCTTGCCAGCGGGCAAGCGTCCACGCGAGGTCTGACAATCGGTTGAGATAGGCCCGGGCAAAACTTTCCTCAAGGTCGAGCGCTACGGCATTGCGCTCGGCTCGGCGCACGACGGTGCGCACGACATCTAACAGTGCCGACAAGCGATTGCCTCCGGGCACGACGAATTCGGTCAAGGGTTCAAAGCGGGTCGTGTAGGTGTCGATGTGGCCTTCGAGTCGTTCAACCATTGCTTTTGTGACCCGACTCGTTCCATCGGTCAACTTCGGCTGGTTTTCTTTCTCGGTTGCCACTTCGGCCATGAGCACCCAAAGGTCGCGTTCGAGTTCAATGAGCAACTGGTCGAGTTCAGATCCCTCATTCGTCTCGGCACGAGCAAGGCCTAAGAACGCTTGCGCTTCATCAACGGCTCCGAGCACCTCAATTGGCTCATCGTCTTTTTGGACTCGTCCACCAAAGAGCAGTCCGGTCGTTCCATCGTCGCCTTTTCGGGTATAGATCGTCACAGTGCAACCGTACCGGGAAACGGCGATTCATGGAGCAGAGCCACCTCTCTGGAAGGGTTCGAATTCCCATCTCGTAGACTGAGCGCACCATGTCGAACTCACCTTTTCTTGCTTCCCGCCTTGACCCAAGTGCTTCGCCGTACTTGAGTGCGATGAAAGAGCGGGTGCTGTTCTTCGACGGTGCACTCGGAACCAATTTGCAACTGCTTGACTTGACCGCCGACGACTTTGGTGGCGAGAACTTGGCTGGCTGCAATGAGTATCTCGTCGCCACACGACCTGACGTCATTGCCACCTTGCATGAACAATTTTTGGGTGTTGGCTGCGACGTCATTGAGACCGATACTTTCGGCTCATTTTCCCTTGTTTTGGCCGAATATGGCTTAGAAGCTCAAGCCGCATCGCTCACCCGCACCGCCACTGACTTGGCCCGTACTGCCGCCGACAAATTCTCCACTGCGCACAAGCCACGCTTTGTTGCTGGTTCCATTGGGCCGGGGACAAAGTTCCCAACGCTTGGGCAAATTTCGTATGCCAACTTGCGTGCGAGCTATGTCGAGCAAGCCATTTCGTTGCTCGAGGGCGGCTGTGACCTCTTCCTCATTGAAACAATGTTCGATCTGTTGGGGGCGAAGGCCGCGATCAATGCCTGCAAGATTGCCATGGCTCAAGTTGGCAAGCGCATCCCGATTCAGGTCCAGGTCACCATTGAGCTCTCGGGTCGCATGCTGCCGGGAACCGAAATCGGTGCTGCGCTCACCTCGCTTGAGGCCATGGGTATCGACGTCATTGGCCTCAACTGCGCAACCGGACCACAAGAAATGTTCGAGCCACTGCGCTATTTGGCCGAGCACACCGAATTGCCCATTTCCTGCCTCCCAAACGCTGGCCTGCCTTCGGTCGTCGACGGCAAGATGCACTACGACTTAACCGCTGACCAACTCGCCACCTTCCATCACCAATTCATCACCGAAATTGGCGTGAATACCGTTGGTGGTTGCTGTGGAACAACCATCGAGCACTTGGCAGCTGTCGTTGACAAGTGCAACGGTGCGACGCGAGCAAGTCGTAACCCAGTGTTTGAGCCATCGCTTGCCTCGATCTACACCGCCGTGCCGATTGAACAAGACAGCTCATTTTTGATCATTGGCGAGCGCACAAATGCCAACGGATCAAGGAAGTTCCGTGAAGCCATGCTCGATGGCGACTGGGACACCACCATTGCCATGGCCAAAGAACAAGTGACCGAAGGCTCCCATGTCATTGACGTGTGCGTTGACT
>CANGPX010000097.1 GCA_947456095.1 Acidimicrobiaceae bacterium | reverse complement strand
TTCATCATCAACCGTGCGCATGGTTGCTGGCTTGGCACTCGTGTCTTTACCGAGAATCGCAAGGATCTCGTTCTCCGCATCGACGCCGGCTCGATCCTGAGATGGCTTGAAGCACACCCCAGCTTTGCCAGAGGTGACGAGACCAGCAGAGACCTCCAAGGTAATTGCGGCACTCGTTAAGGCAAAGAGTTGCTCAAGGTTCGAGGCAATGGGTTTTGTTCGACCAATGAGCGAATCAAACAGTCCCACTAGGCACCGTGGAGCTGGCGCTCCAAGTCATCAAGCTGGGCCAAGCGACGCTCAAGCGTTGGGTGGGTCGAGAACAAGTTCGAAACCGACAACCCTTCACGGCCATTGAGGGCCGGGGTGAAAAAGAAGGCGTTGAACGCTTGGGATTGCCGCAGGTCTGAAGTGGGGATGCGGCCCATTTCGCCAGTGATCTTGATCAGCGCTGAGGCAAGAACGGTTGGTTTGCCAGTGAGCAGCGCTCCTGAACGATCAGCCGCTAACTCTCGGTAGCGAGACAGCGCCTGGGTCAACAAGAACGAAATGAAGTAGATCACAATCGAGAACACGAAGATCAGCAGTTCTGCCCCCGCACCACTGCCACCTTCTTCATCGTCACGACTTCCGCCCATCATTCCGCTCCACAGCGCCATGCGGGTGACGAGTCCGGCCAGCATGCCGAGGCTTGAAGCAAAGGTCATGATGGCGACGTCACGGTGGGCAACATGGGAAAGCTCATGCGCAAGGACTGCTTCCATTTCAGGCTCATCAAGGCGACGCATGATGCCTGTTGTTGCACACACCACGGCTCGCTTTGGACTGCGACCGGTGGCAAAGGCGTTCGGGACATCGGTATCGGCAATGGCCACAATGGGTTTTGGCATATCGGCCAAAGCACAGAGGCGACTGATCATGGCGTGGAGTTCTGGAGCTTCGGCTTCGGTCACAATGCGACCGCCCATGCCCCACAGCGCCAAGCGGTCAGAGAACCAGTATTGGCCGAAGATCATCGCGAAGGAGATGAACACCACCATGATGGCGGAAACGCCAACCGCCACCAAAATGGCAATAATGACCGAATACAACACAACAATGAACAACCCCGTGAGCATCATGCGGGCGGTGAGTTGCTTGTCCGTTGAGATGTTCTTGGCAATGGCCATGGCTACTCCTTGACTTCTTCTGCCTCAATCGCTGGCGGGGTCGTGGTGCCGAGTTGCGCTTTCAACGCCGCAAGTTCGGCGTCAACCGAACTCGTCGTGGCTGCGAGATCGAGTTGGCGCTGAATGTCATCAGTTGGCGTCGTGAGATCGGTCAAGGCACCGGAGGCAATGAGGTCATCAATCGCCCCTGCTCGAGCTTGCATGGTGGCAATCTTGTCCTCTGCGCGTTGCATAGCAAGGCCGGCATCGCCCATAGAAGTTGAAATTCCCGTAACGGCTTCGCCCACTTTGGTCTGTGCTTCAGCGGCGGTGTAGGTGGCTTTGAGGGTTTCTTTCTTGCTGCGAAATGACTCAATTTGGGTCTCAAGCACGTGCATGGTGTCAATCAACTTTGTCTCTTGTTCACCAATGGACTGGTGTTGAGTTTCAAGGTCGCTGAGCTGAGTTGCGAGCGTTGCTCGTCTGCTGAGAGCTTCTCGAGCCAGTGGCTCGTTGCCTTGCTCGAGTGCTGCTTTTGCTTGGGTTTGCAACTTTTCGGCTTGTTCTTTGAGTGAGGTGGCTTGCAGCTCAATGCGCTTTCTTGCTGTTGCCACGTCCGCGACCGAACGGCGAATCTTCGTGAGTTGTTCGAGTTGTTTTTCATAGGAAAGATCGAGCGTCTCGCGAGGGTCTTCTACTCGGTCAAGAGCCTTATTGGTCTTTGCTTGAAATACTGCTTTGACTCGCTGCCATGTACCGGGCATTTCCACTCCTTGAATATTCGAAACATTCCCCGTGAACAGTGTAGGCAGTGAGGCCAAGCAGTGAGCAGGCAGATGGACAACGGCGGGTAAGTTGGCGCGGTGACCTCACCACTTTGCCTCGTCACCGTCCACGCCCACCCTGATGATGAGTCATCAAAGGGCCCTGGCACCATTGCCGCCTATAAGGCTCGAGGTATCCGCAGTGTGCTGGTTTGCTGCACCGATGGGGCAGAAGGTGACGTACTCAACCCGGCACTCGACGCCGAAGCAGTGAAAGCAGATCTCGCCAATGTCCGCCGAGATGAATTGGCCGCTGCCACTTCCATCATTGGTTATGACCAGGTAGTGCATCTTGGCTACCGAGACTCAGGCATGAAAGATTCTGCTGCCAATGCGGACCCTGAGTGTTTCCACCAGGCTCCCTTAGAAGAAGCTACTGAGAAGTTGGTGGCCATCATCCGTCAAGAGCGACCACAGGTGCTCGTGACGTACCCAGACGTCCAAGAGCAGTATCCCCACCCAGATCACCTAAAGGTCCACGACGTGTCGATGGCCGCCTATTTGGCTGCAGGTGACCCAACCAAATTCCCCGCTGCAGGCCCACCACACGAAGTGACCAAGCTCTTCTACGTCACCTGGCCAGCCGAGCGGGTGCGAGCAATGCACCAGATGTTCTTAGAACTCGGTCTCGAGTCTCCCTATGACGAAGCATTTCTCGCCCGACTCGACAATTACGTCGATGACACGACGCACAAGGTTGATATCTCAGGCTTTGGCCACATTCGAGAGTTGTCGCTCAAAGCCCATGCCACACAGATTGATCCCAACTCAAAGTGGTGGTTTGGCTTGCCGAGCTCAGTGCAAGCAGAGATCTATCCCTTTGAGCACTACCGCTTGGCTCACTCACGCCTCGACAACGCTGTTGAGACAGGCGACGACCTGTTCGAGGGAATTTCGATCTAGGCGTTGTTTCGAGCAGCTCGTTGTGCGGTGCGAAGGTCTCGCCACGACAACTTCACGACGCCGCTTGGCAAGGTGAGCGCTTGCAGTTCCTCGCTGCTCGAAACGCGAGCCTCGGCGTCAGCGGCCAACGCTCGAAGCTCTCCCGTGTCATCAGCTGGGGTCACGATGACTTCAGTGATGCCGGGCTGCAACTCACGCACCACGTCCATCAACGTCGCCTCACCGCTCAGACGAACAGTGTGATCAGGGGTCAAGATGCCTTCTTGTTGGGCCAACAATGTGGCGGGGAAACCAAGGTCGCTGTCTGGTCGCTCAGCCAAACGAAGCGGGAGATCAAATTCAACCGCCAAGTCGAGCACGACGTCGAAATACTCGGGGCGAAGCAGCGCTGCATCTTGGTGCACCGTCAGGCCGCACACATCAAATCCCCACAGCACCGCTCGCTCAATTTGCGCGCGAAATTCTCGTCGAAGATCGTCACCATCGGCGTGGTCTAAAAGGTCGTCAACTGAACTGGCAAAACCGCCATCGCCACCATGGAGGCTTGGCGCTGCAGTGATGGGGCCCCAGGAATAGACCAAGTGTTCAGCTGTTGCTGCCAACTGAACAGAAATGGGTTCGCCCCGGTAGGCAACGATGGCTTCTCTGGCCCAAGGAGCCGGGACAATGAGCGAGGCCCCCGTGAGACTTGCCTGTTGGAGATGGTGAAACACCGCGGTGTTTGCTGCATGACACAGTCCAAGGTCATCGCCGGTCAACAGCAGACCTTTGGTCCCTTGAGGGAGTGCAAGCAGTTCGAAGCCCGTCGTCACTTGCCGAAGTGCTCAGCATCTTGTGCAGCAGCGTGGGCAGCAAGTTCGACCTTTAATTGCTCAAGAGAACTAGCGAGTTGTGCATCATGAATGGACAACATCGACACCGCGAGCAGACCAGCATTGCGAGCGCCGTCAATGGCAACAGTTGCAACGGGGACGCCTTTTGGCATCTGCACAATAGCGAGCAGCGCATCCATGCCATCTAGCTTCGTGGCCGAAACTGGCACGCCAATGACTGGCAAGGTTGTCGTAGCGGCCAACATGCCAGGCAAGTGGGCGGCGCCACCGGCTCCAGCAATGATGACGGAGAAGCCGTTTCTGCGAGCATCTCGACCAAAGGCCACCATTTCGTGGGGTTGTCGATGAGCTGACAAGACATGGGCTTCGCTCTCAACGCCAAACTCCTTGAGGGCATCAATTGCTGCCTGCATGACCGGGAGATCACTGGCAGATCCCATCACCACAGCGACTTTGAAGTTGGCTTTTTTCTCCACAACTCCCACGCTACCGGTTCAACCAAGTTCGCCGTGGAGTTGAGCCACGATCTTCCACGCCGACTCGCGAACCTCTTGGACGTCCTGGCCAAGCAGGGTTACATGCCCGAGTTTTCGTCCTGGTCGCGCAGGTTTGCCGTAGAGGTGAAGCCCGGTTGGATCTAGACCGTCTAAAAAGTCGGCAGGGTCGTCGCCAAGGTCGTTTCCGACAATGTTGACCATGACAATCGCCTCGGCGACGACGGCAACCTCAGCCAACGAGAGGCCAGCGACTGCTCGAAGGTGATTCTCAAACTGGCTCGCAGTCGTTCCTTCAATGGTCCAGTGTCCCGAGTTATGTGGCCGAGCAGCCACTTCGCAAATGACGGCCATGCCGTCAACAATGAAGAGTTCAACAGCCAAGATGCCAACGCTGCCGAGCACCTCGGCAACATCAACCGCAAGGAGTTGTGCTTCACCCAAGAGTTCGTCATCGAGGGCACAAGGAACCACTACTTCTCGGCACATACCATCGACTTGTGTGGTGACCACTGGCGGATACACCACGCAATTGCCCTCGAGGTCTCGAGCGACGAGAACGGCCAATTCAGCTTCGAGCTGCAGTGCAGCTTCAATGAGGACACGGCCAACTTGAGACAGCTCGCGCACTCGCTGAGTAGCTGACTCGATGGTTTGTTCAAGAAACACTCCACGGCCGTCGTAGCCACCGCGTGCGGGCTTCACCATCAGGGGGAGCCCGACGCTCGCGGCAAACCCATCAACTTCATGAGCAATCGTGACGTCATCTTCACCTTGATCAACAATGACAAAAGCTGGCAAGGCAAATCCTGAGTCGGCGAATAAGGTCCGCATGGTTGCCTTGTCAGTTGCTGCTTCCAAGGTTGAAAGACCTGGGAACACTGAAATTCCCGATTCCACCAGTTGAGCAATCTGGTCGAGATCGACTTGCTCATGATCAAAGGTGACCGCGTCGACTTGCGCAGCCAAGGCTTGAAGCGCAGTGAAATCCGTTGCCGCGCCAATGAGCACCTTGGTGGCGACTGAAGCCGCTGGATCGTGTTCGTGCTCGCACAACACGATCGTGTCGAGGTTGAGTTCTTCAGCTGCTTCACAGAGCATGAGGGCAAGTTGGCCGCCGCCAACGATGCCAATAGTCAAGCGAGGTCCGGCACTACGCTGTTGTTTCACGACTGCCACGCTACCGGCCGTTCGACAGCCTTGAGGAGGCCTCCATGCGCATTGGCGCCAGTATCAATGTTGGAACAACCGTCCAAGGCATCACCGACCAAATCAAAAAGTTGGCTGACGCTGGATTCCATGCTGCGTGGGCCAGTCAGATCTTTGGCCACGATGCACTGACCGCACTCGCCGTTGCTGGTGCACAAGTACCTGGCATTGAACTTGGCACTGCAGTTGTTCCGGTCTACCCTCGCCACCCACAGGTCATGGCCGCACAAGCCTTGACCGTGCAGTCAGCGACAAACAACCGTCTTCTGCTCGGCATTGGACTTTCGCACCAGGTTGTGGTTGAAAATTGTTGGGGTATGAGTTTTGATCGGCCTGCTCGTTACATGCGTGAGTACTTGGCAGCGCTCATGCCCATGCTTCACGGCGAAGCGGCAAGCGTTGACGGCGAAGTCTTAAAGGCGGTGACCTGGGGGCCTCTTGAGATTGCAGAAGTGACTGCCCCTCCAGTGCTCGTCGCAGCCCTTGCGCCAGCAATGCTGAAACTCGCCGGCACGGTGGCCGATGGAACCGCTACTTGGATGACTGGCACCAAGACCATCAAGACGCACATTGCCCCAACCATCTGCCAAGCAGCAGAGGCTGCTGGTCGCCCTGCTCCTCGCATTGCTGTAGCCCTGCCCATTTGTGTGACGGGAAACAAAGACCAAGCGGCTGAACGGATCAACGAAGAGTTCGCGCTCTACCCGAACCTGCCGTCGTATCGAGCCATGCTCGATCTCGAAGGAGCGAACACCGCAGCTGAGATCTCGTTCATTGGCAGCGAAGAGGAGATCCGCCAACAACTCGCAGAGCTTGAAGCTGCCGGTGCAACTGAACTCGGCGCAACGATTTCCGGAAACGCTGATGAGCGCGCAGCGACGTTCGAGTTGCTCTCGAAAATCGCTCGAGGGAACTAACGCTCAGCGCGCAATCGTGGTGTGTTTGAACTCGTTGATGGCTCGGCGGCGAGCAATCATGTTGACGAGTTCAGAAATGATGGCAATTGACGCCTGACTATCGCTTGTGGCGCGATCCATATAGCGAATAAACACGGCATCGTTTCCAACAAAAAAGGTCGGCACACCAAAGACTTGTTGATTCTGTGTTCGACGAGTCCAGGTTTCAGCAATCTCAGCGCGAGCTTTGCCGCTGTTGACTTCGGTGAACACCACGTCGGCATCGACGCCACAGCTTTCCAAGATTGGGCGGATCTGCTCTTTCGTTCGCAGTGAGTTGCCTTCGTCATGGCGAGCGGTGAACAGGCCTAAGTGGGCATCTAAGAACTGGTCTTGGAAGTGGTCTCGAACGGTCAAGCCAACTTCGAGCGACAAGAGCTCGGGGTCATATGCAGGATCCTCCCAGCACGGCGCATTGCCTTCTGGGACGTGACCTTGGGACAAGGTGTAGGGCTCAAAGGAAATGTCGAAGTCCGCGCCTGCGCGCATGGCCACGACCACATGTTCGTGAATAATGCGGCCAAAGGGGCAGCGATAGTCGAAGTTGAGTCCAAAGGCGGGAGTAGGCACAACAAGTCAACGCCAAGGTGGGGCTGACTATTCCTCGCCGCTAGCGCATGGTCCTCGTGTTCTTCAAATGCACCGGAGCTTCACCGGGGCAAAAGTGCTGAAAGGCACACCAGTCACACAGGCGTGAGCGTCGAACGTCAAAGGTGTCAGTTGCACAACTCGTTGAGATGGCTTCATAGGTCCTGACAATCTTGTTCTCTGCAGCGCTTGCGACCTGATCCGTGCAGATCTGCGTCAACTTCAGTGCATCTCGGAGGTAATACAGCGAGAGCGCTACTGGGGTCTGGCCGAGTTCTCGGCGCAGCAGGGCCGCATAGGTACGAAGGGCGACGAACTCTTTGTCTTCATAGCCTTCACGGGGTGGCTTCCCCGTCTTGTAGTCAATGACGACGTAGGAACCATCGTCGAGTTGATCGACGCGATCAATGACCCCAAGAACGTTCACTTCACCGAGTGCTTGGGAAATGCGCTGCTCGGTCATGATGGTGTTTGGGGTATTTGGATCTTCAATGCCAAAATAACCATCGAGCGAGTCTTCGCCATCTTGGAGAAATACCAATTCACCTGGGAAGTCGGCAATCTCTAAGAACACGCCACTTTCTTTGTGTTCTTCTGCTGAGCGAAGGAGCATGGCCGAGGCCATTTCGCGTGTCCGTTCACCGCGAGGCACTTCTGCGAACAACAACTCAAGTGCTCGGTGCACCATGGTTCCCTTGGCCGTTGCCCGAGTTGCTGGTTGGCCAATGCGATCAATGGCTGAGTACTGATATTTCTTTGGGCACTGAAGAAACGTTGC
>CANGPX010000096.1 GCA_947456095.1 Acidimicrobiaceae bacterium | reverse complement strand
CTGTAGAGGACGCCAACTGCCGGTTCCCAGTAGTCGGCCACCTCGACAAGCGAGGAGGTGATCGGCGACTGGCAGCCGACCCATGTCGGCGTCACTGTTGTTCCCCTCAACGAGGGGTGATCTCGGCTTAGCGCCGAATACCGAGCTCGGCGATGATCGTGCGGTAGCGCTCAACGTCGTTGTCTCGAACGTAGTCGAGCAGACGGCGACGCTTCCCAATGATCTTCATCAGGCCACGGCGAGTGTGGTGGTCGTGCTTGTGGGCACGGAGGTGCTCAGTCAACCGGGTGATCCGATCCGTCAACAGCGCGATCTGCACCTCGGCAGAGCCCGTGTCGGACTCGTGCTTGCGGTGCGCTGCGATGATGGCGGGCTTTGCTTCGGAAGTGGCAGACATAGAACGAACAGACCTCTAACAGGCGGTTCGGCGAGCGTCTTACACAGACACTGCCTGAGCCGGGTTTTCCGGCATTGCAACCCTAGCAGCAACTGAGGCCAAAGGCCGTCACTTGAGGAGTTCGAGCAGCTGTTTTGTTTGGGCGACGTCTCGATGCATCTGTTCAATCAGCGCTTCAACGCTGTCAAAGCGCAACTCATCACGGAGTTTGTGGTGGAAGGTCGCTTCGACCTTTTCTCCATAGAGGTCACCAGAAAAGTCGATCAAGTAGCACTCAATGAGTGGCTCAGCGGCTTCATAAAAGGTCGGGCGGCGGCCAACGGAAATGGCGCTGACGAAGACCTCTCCACTTTCTCGAGTGAAGGTTCCTGCATAGATTCCGGCACCTGGCTGAGCCAAACTCGCATCGACGCTGAGGTTGGCGGTGGGAAACCCAAGCTCTGGCCCTCCCCTTCCGTCACCGTGTTCAACCGTTCCTGAAACCGAGAACGGTCGACCGAGTAATTTTCCAGCCTCATCGACTTCGCCCTCGCTCACGACTTGGCGAATGCGGGTGGAGCTAATGGGTTCATCATCTTGCTCAGCGAGTGGCACGGAATTGACCGTGAAACCAAATTCGCTCCCGAGTTTGCGCAAAAGCGCCACATCTCCACTTCGGTTCCGGCCAAAGCGAAAGTCAGCCCCGACCGCGATCGAGCGAACCGCCAAACGGTCAACGAGGAGGTCCTTGACGAAATGCTCCGGGTCTTCTTCGGACCTCGCGACATCAAAGGAAATCACGCAGCATCGGTCAACGCCTGCTGCTTCGAGGAGGAGGAGTTTGTTTTCCAGACTGGTGAGCATTTTTGGCGCCATGTCTGGTCGAAGAACTGAAAGCGGGTGCCGGTCAAAGGTGACTACCGCTACTTCAGCCTCAGAACCTGCTTCACTTCTGAGCTGTTCAACCACTCGGCGATGTCCAAGGTGAACACCGTCATAGACGCCAATGGTGGCAACGCAGCCTTGTGGCGAGGGTATTGCTGTCTCTGGAACGTCTACGCGCACGCCTTCTAGGCTAGACGGGCTCTGCGAAGGGGAAATCCGTTACTGCGCGGCAAGAACCACTGAAGGGACAATGCGATCAGTCTCGGTTGCCTCATACACCGCAAGGAGATTTCCGCCGCCGTCGACAATGGCGTAGGGACCAGGTCCATTGGCGCCAATCGTCACTCGGTCGAGCGCTCGCCCACGACTAACGTGTACCGCATCTTCTCGGCTAATGCTTGTTTGATCCAAGTGAGCCAACGCTTGAGCGGGAGTGAGTACCGAGTGCGGAATTGCACCCTGCGCTCGTGCAGTTTCTGCATCGGCAGTCAACTGATCAAGCGTTCTCGCTTCTCTTTCAGAAAACGATCCCGATCGATACCGACGAAGGTTTCGCAGATGCCCCCCAGATCCAAGCGCTGTCCCAAGATCTTGTGCCAGCACTCTGATGTAGGTCCCAGACGAAACGGTCGCATCCATGTTGAGGACCGCGAGGTCCTCGGTGCGAGTAACGACAAGATTCGACACCGTAACGGGTCGAGCAGGTCGTTCAACTTCAATGCCTTGTCGAGCGAGTTCGTGGAGTCGCTTTCCATCGATCTTGATTGCCGACACCATGGGCGGGATCTGCAGGATCGCCCCGGTGAGCGAGGCAACGGCGGCCTCAAGTGCGGCATCGTCATAGTCAACGTCAAAGGTACCGGTGACTTCACCAGAAGCATCAAGGGTTGAAGTGGTTTGTCCGAGCACGACCTCGCAGGTGTAGCTCTTTTCTCGGTCAGTCAGGTAGCGAAGCAGTCGCGTTGCTCGGCCAAGCCCCACGAGCAACACTCCTGTTGCATCTGGGTCAAGCGTTCCTGCGTGCCCAATTCGCCGTTGGCCATAGATCCGACGACACCGAGCCACGACATCGTGGCTTGTCCAACCGGCTTCTTTTTCGACCACCACCAGACCGTCAATACCAAGAGGCTGGGCTTTGTTCACTCGTCTGACTCTTCACTCGCCTTGCGCAGCAATTCATCAATACGAGCGCCAGCAAGAATCGACGGGTCAACTTGGAAACGTAACTTGGGCGTGCGCTTCAAGGTGACCTCTCGAGCAATGGTGTGTTGAAGATGAGCACGTCGCTCTTCAAGAGCAGCCACTTGATCTTCGCGAAGCGCATCGAAGTACACCGTGGCGAGCGACAAGTCTCCTGAGACATCGACGTCGGTAACGGTCAAGCGTTCAAAACGCTCGTCGCCATCTCGGAGTCGTTCAATGGCTTCAGCCAAGACTTGCCGCAAAACCTGATTTACCCGCAGCATGCGGCTGTACCCGCCTGCTGGCTTCCCGCGATGTCCCCGAGCTCCCATGACCCTAGGTCCTTGGGATCTCTCGCTCCTCGAAGGTTTCGATGATGTCGCCATCTTTCAAGTCTTGGTAGTCAGACAAGCCAACACCACACTCGAATCCAGCAGCAACTTCACGTGCGTCGTCTTTGAAGCGACGCAGTGAAGTGATCGAACCCTTCCAGATGATGGTTCCTTCGCGAAGGAAGCGAACCTTTGAGCCACGAGTGATGACGCCTTCACGCACGTAGCAACCGGCGATTGCACCAATCTTTGGCACACGGAAGACTTCACGCACTTCTGCTTCACCAGTGACGACTTCTTCAAACTCAGGTGCAAGCATGCCAACCATGGCCGCTTCGATTTCTTCAATGAGCTTGTAGATGATTTCGTAGGTACGAATATCAACGTCACTCTTTTCACCAAGGTCACGACTGCGCTTGTCGGGACGAACGTTGAAACCAATGATGGTTGCGTTCGATGCCGAAGCAAGTTGCACGTCGTTCTCAGTAATACCACCAACACCGCGGTGGATGAAGTTGAGTTTCACCTCGTCGCGCTCTAAGCGTTTGAGCGATTCGGTACAAGCTTCAAGTGAACCTTGGACGTCTGCTTTCAGCACAATGTTGAGTGATGCAGTCTCGCCACGCTTGATCTGTTCGAACAAGTCTTCGAGCTTCGCACCGGTTGCAGCAGTGGCAACTGGGTTGTGACCAGTAAGGCGGAAACGCTGCGCACGTGCCTCACCAAGAGTTCTGGCTCGCGCCAAATCGCTAGCGAAGCGGACTTCATCTCCAGCATGCGGCGGCTCTGAGAATCCGAGAATCTGCACGGGAACTGAGGGGCCGGCTTCTTTGATGTTCTTTCCGCGGTCGTCAATGAGTGCTTTGACCTTGCCCCATGCCGCACCAGCAACCACCGGATCACCAACACGAAGGGTGCCGTTTTCGATAATCACCGTTGCAACGGGTCCACGACCAGGCTCAAGATTGGCTTCGAGCACGGTTCCTCGGGCAACACCATTCGGGTTGGCCACGAGTTCTTCGATTTCTGCCACGAGCACCAACTGCTCGAGCAGGTCATCAATGCCGTCACCTTTCAGTGCTGAGACTGGGCAGACAATGGTGTCGCCACCCCAAGCTTCAGGGATCAGCCCACGTTCTGCGATCTGCTGCAAGACCCGGTCTGGGTTCGCGTCAGGGCGGTCCATCTTGTTCACGGCCACAATGATCGGCACATCAGACGCCTTGGCGTGGTTGATGGCTTCAATGGTTTGTGGCATCACACCATCGTCAGCCGCCACAACCAAGATGACAATGTCGGTGACTTGGGCACCACGGGCACGCATTGCGGTAAAGGCTTCGTGACCAGGGGTGTCAATAAACGTGACGGCATGACCATTTGAGGTGATGACTTGATACGCGCCAATGTGCTGAGTAATGCCGCCGGCTTCGCCAGAGACCACATCGCTCTTGCGAATTCGGTCAAGCAGTGAGGTCTTGCCGTGGTCGACGTGTCCCATCACGGTGACAACTGGTGGACGAGGCAGCAAGTCTTCTTCTGCGTCGTCTTCTTCGTCGTCTTCAAAGAACTTGGCCAACAATTCGGCTTCGCGCTCTTCGCCTGGGTCAACGAGACGAACCTCAGCGCCAAGCTCAGCGGCAAAGAGTTCAATCATGTCGTCTGTCAGTGACTGCGTTGCGGTGACCGTTGCGCCTTGTAAGAACAAGAAGCGAACCACGTCGCCACCGGTGCGGTTGAACTTCGGTCCAATGTCTCGTGCGGTTGATCCTCGCTCGACGATGATCTCGCCTTCTGGAACTGGGGCGTTCGAGGGCTGATACACCGACATCTGTGTCGGCTCGAGCTCTTCCAAATTGCGACGCTTGCGACGCGTCCGTCGCTGTGGTGGACGTCCACGTCCACCGGGGCCGCCACGCGCACCAGGAGGGCCACCGGGTCCACCAGGGCCTCCAGGGCCACCGGGTCCACCAGGACCGCCACCGGGTCGGCCGCCGAAGCCACCACCACCACCGCCACCGCCACTTGGACGACCGCCGAAGCCACCTCCAGTTGGAGGTCCTCCAGTGCCGCCACCAGGACGAGGTCCACCAAAGCCAGGACGAGGTCCACCAGGACCTCCAGGGCCACCGGGGCCACCGGGACGTCCACCAGTGCGCGGACCACCAGTTGCAGGAACAGGACCACGACGACCAGGAGGAGGAGGGATTGGACGGCCAGTAGCACTCATTGGTCGTCCTGGCGGAGGAGGAATTGGCTTGCCGGAAGGACTCAGTGGTCGAGGAGGCGCTGGAGGCGCGGTTGGTGCAGAACCTTCTGGAGGAGTTGGCGCTGCACTCACTGGAGGTTTCGGCTCAGGTGCGACACCTTCAGCGGGCTTCACCGGATCTGGGACTTGCGTCTCAGCTGGCGCTGTTGCCACTGGAGCGGTCACAGGTGGAGCGTTGTCCGCAGCAGCGGTTGGTGCAACTGGTGTTGGAGCAGCCGGTGCGGCTTGCGGAGCAGGAGCTGGCGCAGCTGCCTCAGCCTCAGGTGCTGGGCGAGGTGCTGGGCGAACTGGTGCCGCTGGCTGTTGGCGAGTCGATGTGATCACTCGACGTGGAGCAGCTGGCTCTTGCGTCGGCGCAGCAGTTGCAGCATCGGCCACGGGCGCAGTGGTTGTTGGCGCTGCAGCCTTCTTCGCTGCCGCCTTTTTTGTCTCTGGCTCTTCTGGCTGGACATCGCGTCGCAAGCCTTCATTGTCAGCTTTGCGTCGAACTCGGTCAGCCTGAGCGTCTTCAATCGACGATGAGTGACTCTTCACGCCAATTCCGAGCGCGATTGAGAGGTCTAATGCCTCTTTGTTGGTCAGTCCAAGCTCTTTTGCAAGCTCATGGACTCGGATCTTCTTCGTCGCCAACGGTTCCTCGGTCTTCTCTGGCCCTACCGTGATTCGGCGGGCATTCCATCATTCCACATAGGGAGGGTCTCCCCCGCCCAACTGCGTTGCTCCTCGGTGTTCGAGTCGAGCGACTTCGTTCATCAAGCTCGTGAGTGCGTCTTTGTCGAGTGGCATCTTCAACGCTTTCGCAAACGATCCTCGCTTCAGCGCAGTTTCAGCACATGCTTGACGCAAACACAACCAACCTCCTCGGCCGGGAGCAGTGCGACTGAGCACCACTTCTCCATGAGCGAGGGCAAACCGAACCAGTTGGTCGCTTGGTCGACGACTCCGACAAGCGACGCAGGTCCGAATGGGAGTTATTCGGCCCCACCTTCGTCTGCAACGCCCTCTTCGGTCGTAATGGTGATGGCTTCAATGACTTCAACTTCGCCGGTTGATTCAACAATCACTTCAATGGTGTCAGTGATGATTTCACCATCGTGCTCGGTCGTCACGGAGAGGGTTTCGATCATTTCAACTTCGCCAGTTGGCTCAACCACCACGTCAATGGTTTCAGTAATGGTCGCGCCTTCAGACCACTGCGAAGCTGACATTGCGTCGCCACCTTCTGCTGGGACCCACACCTGCTGGCCATTCTCGTCTTCAATCCATTCGCCTTCGGCCCAGCCGTCCTCTTCTTCTTGCAGCTGGGTTTCGGACTTGATGTCAATACGCCATCCCGTCAACCGTGCAGCGAGACGAGCATTTTGTCCTTCTTTGCCAATGGCAAGAGAGAGTTGGAAGTCATTGACAATCACTGTGGCCGTGCCGGACTCTTCGTCCAAGCGGACCTCGCGAATCTTGGCAGGCTGCAAGGCATTCTCGATGAGTTGCACGGTGTCATCTGAAAAGGGAACAACGTCAATCCGCTCGCCGTTGAGTTCGTTCATAATCATGCGCACGCGACTTCCGCGGGCACCAACGCATGCGCCAACTGGGTCAATAGCTGGGTCGTTTGACCACACCGCCATCTTGGTGCGGTGACCAGGTTCGCGGGCCATGGCCTTAATTTCCACCACGCCAGAAGAAATCTCAGGAACTTCTAACTCAAAGAGACGCTTGACAAGACCTGGGTGAGTCCGGCTCACCACAATTTGAGGGCCCTTGGCGGTTTTACGAACCTCAACGATGTAGGCCTTCAGACGTGCTGCGTTTGCATACTTCTCGTAAGCAATCTGCTCTGCTTGAGGCATGAGGGCTTCCACCTTGCCAAGATCAAGCAGGGTGTAGCGAGTGTCGGCCTGTTGGACAATTCCCGTCACGATGTCGCCTTCACGACCGGCGTACTCGTCGTACTTCATGTCGCGCTCAACTTCACCAATGCGCTGCTTCATCACCTGCTTGGCGGTTTGTGCGGCAATACGACCAAAGTCGGCCGGGGTGTCATCCCACTCACGAATGACGTTGCCGTCATGGTCAAGCTCTTGTCCGTAGACCCGGATCTCACCATTGTCAGGATCAATGGTCACTACGGCCTCTTCGGCGGCATCTGGGCGACGCTTGTAGGCAGCTACTAACGCATTGGCCAAGGCATCGAGCAAGGTCTCAACCGAGATGCCTTTCTCTGAGGCGATTGCACCAAGGGCATCGAGGAACTCGTAGTTCGTCTTCGTCATTGTGTCGCTGCTCTCTCTTCGGATTTTTGTTGACTGACAGTTGACTTGCTTGCACCCTTGGGCCCAGATGCGGCTCCAGGGGATTTCTGCGTTTTTGGCTTCGGTTTCGCCTTCGACGGTGATGGCTTCGCCCCACCGCCCCAGTTGTAGACCGTGCGAGCTTTGTCGATTCTTGCAATCGCAACCGTGATTGGCTCGCCCGATTCACCAACAACGACAATCTCGTCGTCTGCGGCTGCACTGAGCACGCCATCGAGTCGCCGAATCTCGCTCTCGGCTGACAATTTGAGGGTGACCGATTCGCCAATTGACCGTTTGAAGTGCGCGGCAGTCCTCAGCCGACGCTCGACCCCAGGGCTTGAAACTTCCAAGGTGTAGCGACCAATTCCAATATCAAGCTCGTCAAATCTCTCAGAAATCGCTCGAGTGACTTTGGCAATCGTGTCGAGGTCGACTCCATCTTGTCGATCAACCGTGATGCGGACAATCTGTGGGCTGCGATCAAAATCAATAAGTTCAAGGCCAAATTGGGCAAGCAGAGGCTCAATAACGGGGATCATGACATCGTCCATAGCCTCTCCTTTCTCACTCACGCCTGAAAATAACGAAACGTGGGCTGCAGCCCACGTTTCACCGGGTACTTCGACTGCAATAGCACCGCCAAGGGTACCAGACGGCACCCCCTGTTGTGGCGATGTAGCGAAAAGATTGAGACTAGCGCAGTTCGGAAAATGGTCCAGAAAGACCGAGTTGACTCACAAGAAACCTCCGCGTAGGCGTTTCATTGCCTCACGGGAAAACCTCCGCCAAGTAGATCCGTTTGGCTGTGTTG
>CANGPX010000095.1 GCA_947456095.1 Acidimicrobiaceae bacterium | reverse complement strand
TTCATGTGGAGGTTCTCTCCAAGTCGCATGATCGAGCCCTTACCGAACTGCTTCTCGATCTGTCCGAGCGCAATGTCGAGCGCCTTGTCCTTGTCGTCAACCATGGTGGTTCCTCTCTTGTGCCTGGCGGCCCCACGAACGGTAACGATGGGGTGTGCCGCGAACTTCGCTGTACTTCGCTTGTTCACCATAACCGAACAGACGTTCGTGTTTGACGATGGTCAAGTTTTCCCCAAAATCCAGCCTTCTTCGCCGAGAACTTCGTCGTGTTCGCTCGGCGAAAGTTCCTCCCAAGCCTTCGGAGCAAGCAACTCAGACCATTGCGACGAATGCAGTGAACCAAGCGCAATGGCAGTTGATTCAACCTGCCAGGAATCGCGAATGACTCCCTCTTTGTTTCCCTTCGTGAACATTGTTGGCCACACCTCGGCCAGCATCACTGCCCCGCCGTCAGCTGCAAGCCCGTGTGGTTCAAAAGGCCAAAGGCTCGGCGCAGTGACACTGCGCCATAACTGGTCCAACACGGGGAGCCCCATCAGCACTTGAGATCCAACAGCACCAGCACCGGCCAATTGCCAGTTCGTCTTCACCGCGAGACTCCGCTCAGTGTGGCGAAGGGGTGTCAACGGATTGGTGCTCAATCCTTTGGGGAGAGCTTTCGTCGGCGAAAGCGACTCGTAGGTTCGCTTGGGCGGATGGCCCCAAAACAGCGCACACTTCGTCCGCCCGTTAATGAGCGCGGCGACCTCAAAGCGGTTGTTGTCATTGGAAGAAGAATCGCGAATCAGCGCTGAGGTGACGGAGAGAACCCGTTCAAATGGAGTTTTGCCGCTGGCTTCTTTTGCAAATGCACGACGCAGCAGCTCGCTATAGCCAGCTGGATATCCAAAGGAAAAATCAAATCCGCAGACGAGGTGACGACCGCGCTGCTTGGCCTCGCCAAAGGCAGCAAGCAGCCACGAAACAGCCTCTGCCCGCGTTGCCAGATTTTTCAGAGCCCTCAAGGAAGGCGGAGCACCAGCATCAACATGTGCCAGCCAAATGCTGTCTTTGCCCAACTTTGGCGAAGCCGATGCACTCCAGTCGACGATGACCACTTCGTCGACACGAACGTCACTCAATCGAACGCCCGGCGCAACAGGTCAAGCGCACTAATGGCGCTGTATTGGCGAATCCGGGCTCGGTCGCCGGGAAGCTGCAATCGCTCGGCGTACGGCGCTTTGCCTGGCACAACAATGCCAACAAAGACGGTGCCGACTTCTTCGCCATCTTGTGGTTCTGGCCCAGCAACGCCAGTCACCGACACAGCGCAATCTGAGTTGAGGACGCGAGCTGCACCTTCTGCCATGGCAATGGCAGCAGCAGCACTCACGACCGGACCTTGTGGGACCCCGAGCACATTGAACTTGACTGCACTGGCATACGAGACAATGCCGCCGTTGAACCAGGTGCTTGCCCCAACAACGTCAACAAGTCGACTGGCAATGATGCCGCCCGTCACCGACTCGGCCACGCCCAGGGTGAGTGAACGCGCGCGCAACAACTTCGCAATCGCGACTTCCATGGTCTCGCCGTCAACACCAAAGACAATGTCGCCAAATCGCTCGCTTAAGACCTTGCGCACTTCAACTTCTTCATGGGCCAGAAGTTCCGCTGCGTGCGCCGCATCATTGCCCTTGGCCGTGATGCGGACCTTGATGCCTTCGATGCCGCTAGCGAGAAACGCAATGGTGACAGGAAGGCGACCTTCAGCCAGCGCAGCAAAACGTCCATCTAAGGCTTCGGCAAGACCTGATTCGGAGGTGCCCCACGTGCGCAACACCTTGGAGGTAATCGTGGCGGTCATGCCTTCGTCGGCGAGTCGCTCCATCAGTTGAGGCGCAATGGCTCGCTCGAACATTTCCGACATCTCATAGGGAACACCAGGAACCGCAAAGACCACCTTGTTGCCGACGGGGCAAATGAGCCCGGGAGCAGTGCCACGAACTTGGGAAATGATCGAGGCGCCCCTTGGCACATCGGCTTGGCGAGCATTGTTCGCCGCCATGGTTCGGCCACGAGCAGCGAAAAACGAGCCGATCTTTTCAACAAGGGCCTCGTCTCGAACCAGTTCAACACCCATCACTTCGGCAATGGCTTCCCGAGTGATGTCATCTTGCGTTGGCCCGAGGCCGCCGCAGACAATGACTCCATCAGACCTCGCTAGTGCGGTGCGAAGGGCGCGAACAATCCGGGCGTGGTTGTCACCAACGACTTGATGGAAGTGGCTGTCGACACCAATGGCAGCCATTTCTTGGCCAAGCCACGCGGCATTGGTGTTGGCAATTTGCCCGAGCAAGAGCTCGGTACCGACGGCTAAGACTTCAACTCTCACGTTGTCGCCAATCGGCGTCCGTCAACGATGTACTGCGCAAAGGTCGTAACTGTCAGCACTGCTGCGGCCCACACCGTTGCGACATGGAGCCAGTGGAGATTGGCCGTTGGCGGAAGACACACAAAAGCAATGGCGAAATCTTGAACAAAGGTTTTCCACTTGGCCGACTGGCGAGCAGGAATGGAAATCCCGTCTTTGGCCACAACCGAGCGGTACACCGTCATTGCCACTTCACGAACACCAATGATGATGATGGGCAGCCATGGCAACTTGCCCTCAGACGCCACGGCAATGAAACAGCCCATAATGACGACTTTGTCAATCAGCGGATCGAGAAACGCACCTGATCGCGTGGCACCTTGTCGCCGAGCAACCACCCCGTCAATGCCATCAGAGAACGCAACGATCGCGCCAATAACTGCGGTCAGCCAGGTCGCACCTTCGTGGATGAACAGGTAGATGAAATACGGAGTGAGCAGGAGTCGGCCGACCGTGATGGCATTTGCCGGCGTCATGATCGCCGTTGGTCCGTAGGTTGTCTGCTTTGTTGTCGTCACGAGTGAGTCCCCCCAACAGGTACACCCTCAAGATCGGTGCCCATTGCCGCCACGATCTCCACGTCGAGCATCGTGCCCGCTGCAATTGAGTCTGGCACGGTGATGATTCCATCAATTTCTGGAGCTTCACGGGTTGAGCGCGCCCGACCTGGTCGGTCGACGAGCACGGTCATTGTTTGCCCAATGAGTTCATCGCGAAGTGCAAACGTGATGCCGTCTTGAAGTTCTCGCACTTCACGAAGACGCTCGGCCACGAGATCACTTGGCACTTGGTCGTGAAGGTCAGCTGCATAGGTTCCGTCTTCAGCTGAGTACGGGAAAAATCCAGCCCAGTCGAGACGCGCCTGTTCAATGAATGAAAGCAGCGCATCGTGATCAGCTTCAGTTTCACCGGGGTACCCAACAATGAAACTCGACCGAAAAGCGGCATCTGGTGCCATTTCACGAATCGTGGCAATGCGCTCCAAGAAACGGTCGCCATCGCCAAAGCGACGCATGCGCTTGAGCATTGGCCGCGTCACATGCTGGAGTGAGAGGTCGAAATACGGAACTCCTGCTTCGACCATGGCTTCAATGAGTGTTGGAGTGAGACCAGATGGGTAGAGGTAGAGCAGGCGGATCCACTCGACCGAACCTTTGAGCGCTTTCAGCACCTCAACAATTGGCTGTTCACCGGCTTTGGCAGCGCGAGAGAAATCATCAGGATCACCTTCACGACCACCACTTCGGTCACGACCAAACGAAGCCAAGTCCTGAGCAATGAGCACCACTTCTCGAAGCGGAACGTGACTGCCAGTCTTCAGCGACTCGACTTCAGCCAGCAGCGACTCAACAGTGCGAGAGCGCTGAGGACCACGGAAACTCGGGATCGCACAGAATCCGCAAATTCGGTCGCAGCCTTCGGCCACCTTCAAATACGCCCATGGCGTTGAACTTGGCGTGCGAGGAAGTTCCAGCAATTCGCTCGTTCGAACCGCGTGACTTCTCTTGCCAAGCGACACGGGAACCGAGGCGGTGAGCGATTCGCCGAAACCGGCGACGAGGTCAACTTCGGGCAAGGCTTCAGCCAACTCGTCGCCGTAACGCTCTGCCATGCAGCCAGTGACAACAAGGCGACTCGCGTCATGCTTTCGATCAGCTAAGTCCAAGATGACGTCAATTGATTCCTGACGAGCTTCATCAATGAATGCGCAGGTATTCACTACCACGAGGTCAGCGCCTTCAGGAGAATCGGCGGCCCGGTAACCATCGCGAAGGAGTTGACCCGTGACCTTGTCCGAATCGACATGGTTCTTCGGACAGCCAAGAGTCTCAACCCAATAGGTCTTTGTCATCAACAACACCTCGCAACAGGGCGCGGGAAAACGACGAGGTTGAGCAGTTTCATGATGCTTCCAACCTACAAGGCAACCGAAGTGCATCTGGTGGAAACTGATGGCTTCTTGGAATCGGGTGCTTTCGGCCGTTCACTTCTGAACGGCCGACGCCACCTCTGGCGGAGAGACAGGGATTTGAACCCTGGGTCCGTCTTTCAACAGACAACTCATTAGCAGTGAGTCCGATTCGGCCGCTCTCGCACCTCTCCGAGGGCCTTTACTCCTTCGTTGCTCCTTATTTCTAAGATGCAGTGGAGCAAAGACGCCGTCCATAGGGTACTAGAACTCCGACCGAACGACCAACGCAGTCAGGCGACTGGCACTACCCCTTCTCCTTCGACATTGACGCCATCACGGGGAAGCAAATCTGAAAGTCATTCACCTTCCAGGTCAACGGCAAACGACCAACAGGGGTTCAGGCAGCCCGTGCGGGCCACAAAGAGGCACTCAGATTGCCCGACCTCTTTGACTGCCCATGCACGATGTATCAAGACAGAACTTCTCCTAGCGCTCGGCAAGAAGCACAATGTCGAAGTGTCTGCTCGTGACCTTGACCAACTGTTGGCTCTGAAGATGTCTTGACCATTTGGTCCTCGTTCAACGAACCAGCCAGGGCAGAACCTCCTCCGTAGAGTTGACCAAACACGGTCATTGGACTCTTTGCAACCAGGCAAAAGGAGCCTTCGACCAGACCTATGCTGAGGTGCTCATGGCTCAAGCAACCACACCCCTCATGCACTTTGACGACGTGTCTGTCGTCTTTGGGGGACTCCATGCGCTGTCAAACGTCACGTTTTCGGTCAACAGCGGTGAAATTGTTGGCCTCATTGGCCCAAACGGGGCAGGCAAGACGACAGCGTTCAACGCCGCGTGTGGCTTTGTTGAACCAACGACCGGAGCGATCACGTTTCCTGGTCTTGGCAAAGCGACCCTCAAACCTCATGACTTGGCCGAAGCAGGAGTTGCCCGCACCCTTCAAGGCGTTGGACTCTTTCCTCATCTGACCGTTCTTGAGAACGTGATTGCCGGTGGCCAGAGCAAGCCAGGCGGTGGCCTCCTCCAAGGGATTTTTGGCTTCGCCCGAGGATCGAAGGCAGAAAATGCTTTAAAGGCAGAGGCGCTTGCCAATCTCGAACGCCTCGATGTGGCCGATCTCGCCACGCAACTTCCTGGGGCAATCCCCTACGGCACCGCCAAAAAAGTGGCTGTGGCCCGAGCCCTCATGCAATCGCCGAAGCTCTTGCTGCTTGATGAGCCAGCATCTGGCCTCGATGAGCGTGAACTTGATGAATTCGCTCAACTCATTTCAGGGCTCCGCCAAGACATGGGGGTGTTGCTCGTTGAACACAACATGGATTTCGTCATGGAACTCGTTGACCGCCTTGTTGTCCTCAACTTCGGCAAGGTCATTGCCGAAGGTGCAGCAGCTGCTGTGCGCCAAAATGAAGAAGTGCTCGCTGCGTATCTCGGAGTTGACGAATGATTTCGATCGCCAATCTCTCGGTTTCATTCGGTGCAGTTCACGCGTTGACCAATGTCTCCTTTGACGCAGCCAAGGGAAAGATCACCGCAATCTTGGGCGCAAACGGGGCAGGCAAGACCACGCTGCTTCGCACCATCACTGGCCTTGAAGAAGCAGCCTCTGGCGAAATCTCGCTAGAGGGCACATCGCTGCTCAACATGCGCACCGAAGATATTGCCCGTGCTGGCGTTGGACATGTCCCTGAAGGCAGAGGCGTGATTGCCGAGTTCACCGTGCTTGAGAACCTTCGACTCGGATCCCTCGCGGCCAAGGTGAATTTTCAAGACGGCCTTGCAGAGCAATTTGAACTCTTTCCCGTACTTGGTGAGCGGCGCAGCCAGCACGCAGCTACCTTGTCTGGCGGCGAGCGACAGATGTTGGCCATGGCCAGAGCCCTTATTGCCAAGCCTTCAGTGCTTCTCCTTGATGAACCATCACTTGGCCTGGCTCCACTCGTGACCGCAGAAATGATGGCAACTATTTCGCAACTGTGTGAAAAGCAGAGTTTGACGGTTCTGCTCGTTGAGCAGAACGCGAAAAGTGCCCTCAAAGTTGCCCACGATGCAGTGGTGCTCCACCTCGGCAACGTTGTCGCCGCGGCATCGGCACAAGAAGTGGCAAGTGACGAGCGACTTCGCCAGTACTACCTCGGGTTGGTTGACCAGTGACGTGGCTGAGTGGTGGATTCATGAGCGACGTGTTCTTAGGCATCACGAATGGCGTGCTGTACGGACTCATTGCCTTGAGCCTCGTCATTGTCTGGCGATCAACGTCGATTCTGAACTTTGCCCAAGGTGCCATGGCAATGTTCGCTGCCTACCTCGGTATGACGATGTCGAGCCATGGGCTGAACTTCTGGGCCTGCTTCGCCATTGCTCTTGCTGCAGGTTTCGCTCTTGGTGGCCTCACCGAGCGAGTCCTCGTTCGCCCGCTCTACAAGCGACCAGAAATCAACTCCATCGTGGTCATGGTTGGGTTCTTGGGGCTCCTCGAAAGCGCAGCAGCAGCGATTTGGTCGACTGCTCCGCGTACTTTGGAGAGCCCGTTCTCGCAGATCTACTTCGAGCATCACAGCACAACAATTTCGCTGTCACCGTTTGCCCTGTTTCAAATCATCTCTGCGCTGGTCATCATGACGGCCGTTGGTGCGATCTTTCGCTACACCAACCTTGGACTCCAACTGCGAGCGGCTGCGCTTGCCCCTGAAGTTGCTCGCTTGCTCGGTGTCCGAGTGAACCGACTGCTCACCTTTGGCTGGATGCTGTCGAGTGCGGCTGGCGTCGTTGCAGCGGTGGTGATTTCGTCGAGTGGTTCCATTGGCCTCTCGCCAACGATCATGGATGGCTTCTTTGTCTATGGCTTCATTGCTGCAGCAATCGGTGGCCTTGAAAGCCCCGTTGGTGCGGTCGTTGCCGGTCTTTTGATTGGCCTTGTCCAGCAGTTTCTTCAGGACTATGCGCCCTCAGGAATCTCGTCGTTTGCGCCAGTCATTATCTTGGTAGTAGCGCTCATGATTCGACCACAAGGGCTGTTCTCGACCACGAAGGCACGGCGAGTATGAGCGCACTCGCTCGATTCAATGCCGCTCGTCCAACGACGTCGCGCCTGTCAAAGGCGCTCATTGGAACACTTCTGTCGCTCATCGTCGCTGGCTGGATCTTCACGCCCGCAACCGACGTGTACGTGGCAACCGCAGCGGCTATGGCTATCTCAGTCATGGGCCTTTCAATTCTGACGGGAATCTCTGGCCAGGTCTCCCTTGGCAATGCCGGGTTCATGGCCATTGGAGCGTTCACCACCGCAATTTGGGCAAACCATCATGAGCACTTCCCCATCGTGCTGAGCCTTCTTGGCTCAATGGCTGTCGGCGCACTTGGTGGCATTGCGCTCGGACTTCCCGCAACTCGTCTGCGCGGCCCCTACTTGGCCGGCATGACGCTCGCTTTTGGTTACGTCATGACGCCATTTATCCAGTCGCTTGGGAGTTGGACGGGCGGATCAGGCGGCCTCTACTTCCCGGTTCTCGAAACGCCAAGGTGGTTTGCTTCGCTCGTTGGCGAAAGCGAGAATCTGGTAGGAGCCAATGCTCGCTACCAAGCAGCACTCGCGATTGTCATTGCCGGCGTTGCCCTCTTTTTTGCCGCGAACCTCTCGAGTAGTCGAGTTGGTCGGTCGATGCGTCTGGTGCGCGATGACGACGTCGCCGCAGAACTTGTTGGCGTCAACCTCGCCCGTACTCGAGTCACTGCGTTTGCTGCTTCAGCCGCTCTGGCAGCACTTGGTGGATCACTTCTTGCCCTCGTTGCCGGAGCGGCCTTGCCACAGACCTACGGCGTTGCTCTGTCAATTGAGTTGCTCTCGTTGTTAGTACTTGGTGGCATGGGTTCCATCGCTGGGGCAATCATTGCGGGAATCTTGGCCGCCTACACCGACCAGATCATGACAAAGCTCAATTCGCTGACGGGTATC
>CANGPX010000094.1 GCA_947456095.1 Acidimicrobiaceae bacterium | reverse complement strand
TGTCCTCAATTGTTCAATCCAAGTACCGCGAGCGATCAACTCTTAGAAATCATCCGAAATCTCGAACGCTGCCTGACCGTGGAGCTCACGAAACAGCGGTGGGATGCAGCATGGATTCTCGTTGAGCGTTTTGTCGACGCCGCTATGGAAGATCTGGCTGCGATGTTTGCTCAAGCACTCCTTCGCCTTGGGGGTTCAAAATACCTCCCACCAGAATCCATCAAAGTCTTCGCCCAAACCTTTGAACAACTCAGCACCGAATGAACCTCCCACTCAGCCGACAACTCTCTTCGAGCGATATGGCCACCTATCGCACGATTCGCCTGCAAGCCGTCATCTTTCAGCCGTATTTGGCCAGCGCCATCTTCGCTCTTCTTCCCGTCTCGAGCAACGGCCTCGGCACCTTCGCGATTGATTGCTTTGGTCGGGTGTACCTTGACCCAGAACGGTTTTCAGCCTGGTCTATTGAACAGTCCGCCAGTGTGCTCATTCACGAAGTTCATCACCTCTTACGCCGACACTTTGAGCGAGCAGACGCGGCCAAGGTGCCCGACCATCTCCGAGATGTGTGGAATCTTGCCGGCGATCTCGCCATCAATGACGATCTCATGGCTCAAGGTCTTCCCCTGCCACCGCTGTTTGTTCCGGCTAATTTTGGCTTCTTCAATGGCTTAAGTGAAGAGTCCTACTTCGTCAAGCTTCAGAAAATGGATGGCGTTGAAGCCGCCTGTCGATGTGGTTCGGGCTCTGGTGGGTCTGCAAGCGATGAGCTCGAGGATTCGTCCTACGACACGCTTGGCCCTGCTGACCTTGCCCGTATTCGACGAGAGGTGCTTGCCCGCATGCAAGGCGGCTTGAGTGGCCCCCAGGGCCTTCGCACCGCCCTCATGACGAAGCCTCCTTCTGCCCCGTGGCAAACGCTTCTTCGGAGATTGCTGCAGCCAAAGGCCTCTCGTTCGGGTGAACGTCGAGAGGTGTGGCAGCGGCCAAACAGGCGCCATGATGAGGCGTTCTTGTTGCCAGGTATTCACCGTCGCGGTGCAAACATCGGAATCGTCTTTGACACGTCTGCGTCGATGGACCAGCACTTGCTCAATCGCGCCGCGTCAGAGATTTCAGGGATTTTGCGCTCGGCTCGGGTGAAGGCAATCACCCTCGTGTCCTGCGATGCCGAGGCATCGGTTCCAACGTCGATCTCACCAACCACGATCCTTTCGCTCACCGGTGGTGGTGGCACGGACCTCACCTTTGGCATTGATGCACTGAGCCAACTCGCAGATCCACCTTCTGTGATCATCGTGCTCACTGATGGTTGGACGCCCTGGCCGAATGAGGCACCGCAGCACTGCCAACTCATCTGCGCCATCTTTGATCCAAGCGCACCACTGCCAACAGGTAGAGGCATTGAAGCGCTGTACGTCAAGTGACGACGTTCTCTCTCACTAAAGCATTTGAAGCGCTGCTAGGAAGCGTGAGTGGTGTGTCGACCAGCGAATCCTTCGCGAAAATTCTCAGCAGCGGACATCTCGAGAGCTGTCCAACAAAAGCCACTCGTCCATGCTTTTGGTGCGCTGCTGCTGCTATGACGCCAGAACTCGTCGCCGCAAGTGCCCTGTGGGATGCAGTGACAAGAGCCGTGAACGAACCAGTTGCGTCATGGCCACGAGCCATACGTGCTCGGATGGCGATCTATGACTTGGCTGATCTTCAGATCGCTCCAAACCAAAACGCACAGGAATTTGCCGCCGAATTTTTGTCGCTCGTGCACGCAGTCGCAAGCCAACTCGATACCCACTTGGCCAGCCAAGGAAGTCTTGACAGCGAACTTGAATACTCCGCTCGCCAGGCTGCAGCACTGACAGCGTTACCCATACTGCTCACTCAGCCAGATCTCGCACCGCAAGACCGCAATTTTCGCACCCGACTCAGCGGTCTCAGTTCAACAGATAGCTCCGAACTGCAAACCATGGCCATGTTGGCAACCGAGCAACTCTTAGCTGGACAATTCATGGAGCCTGGAGCAGGCGGACGAGCATTGGCTAATCTCGCCCCCTATCTCGGCGATTCTGGCACCGCAAGCTTTGCCGATCTTGCGTGGGTGGCGGGTTACTTTGCCCACAGAGAGCAACTCCTTGAACTCGCTGAAGAACTCATGGATCTCGAACACCCAAGTGTGGTTGTTGAGATCCCGCCAGTTCTCGAGCACTACCGCCTGCAAGCGTTGCAAACTTTCGTGCTTCGAGCTCAACCCATCAATTGGGCAACAACGTTTGTCCACGTAACTGGTGGATCAGGCTGGAAATGCGACTTGGGCTACCTCGTCACCCCCTCAACGGCGATTTCGCTTCGTCTGTGGAATGAACGAGGTTTTGCTTCAGCCATTGGCTACAGCCAACAAGAGGTGGAGAAATGACAAAACACCGAGCAATGCTCGGTGTTTTCACTACCTTTGGTGGGCGGTACAGGATTTGAACCTGTGACCCCTTCCGTGTCGAGGAAGTGCTCTGCCAGACTGAGCCAACCGCCCTTGCGCCTCCTACCTTAGCAGTGGCCCCTCACCCTCCCGGCCCGATTGCCCCTCAACAAGGCCAACAAGGCGCTACTTCGAATCTGGCGTTGACAGCGGCCAGACAAATTCATCGGGGGAAAGGGGCTTTAAGTTCTTCTCGCTCAAGAACTTGGTGAAGCCTTCGGCCCACGTGCGGTGCCACTGCTGCTGCAGTCCATGGAGTTCCCTCACGCTCAATTGATCAAGGAGCGGCAAGTTGCCTTCACCTCGATGATTTTTCGCGTCCGCATACATTGCTACTTGTGCGAGGGCTACTTCCACTGAAGCCGTTGCGTCTACGGCTGCATCATGTGCGCCTTCAATGGTGATGCCGTAGACCTCACAGAGGGCATCGAGCTTCTTTTTGCCCTTGCGATACTTCGCATAGGTCTTATCAATGACCAGCACATCAATCACCGGAGCATTGAAACCGGCTTCAACGAGACCAAAACCAAGAAGTCGCTTGGCGCAAGCCTCAACCATGGAGAGGTCGTAGGGAAGATTCGACCCAACAATGGGTATTTCGTCCCGGGTGGCAGCGACGAGTGCTGCAACGATCTCGGCAATGGCTTCATCGAGTGGTTGGCCTTCTGCTTGGGCTCGCTCATCAGTGATGCCGTGAACTGCCATTGCCCCTTCTGGGATGGGTCGTCCAGGATTGACAATGCGAGACGCTCCGCTCACTCGCTTTCCGCCGTTGAATTCAACGAGTGCATACGACACAGGAACATCGTTGTAGCGGTCGATGCCGGTTGTTTCTAAGTCAAAACCGAGCAGTGGTCCGAATTGCCATGGAATGGTCACACCGCCATTGTCGCAGGTGGGGTGTGACATGAGAAGGATCTGGTCGCAGGCTCTGCGACCAGATCACTTCATCTTGGAGGTGGCGCCCGGATTTGAACCGGGGGTTTTACAGCTTTGCAGGCTGTCCGATTGGGCCGCTCTCGCACGCCACCAAGGTGTCTCAATCTAGTGCCTTCTTCGAATGATCTCCGACGTTCTCCGTGAATGTGCCTTCGCTGGTACCGTCGAGTGATGGTCACTTCGCTTCGCACCACGAGAGTTGAGCTCATGGACCGGCTCGACCTCCAAGGTGATGCGTTCTGTCGCACCTTCTCTGATTCGGCTGATGTTTGGCTTGAACACATTGTTGACAGCGCAACTGGCGGCGATCCTCGCCATCTCGCGCTCGTGGCCGTTGGCGGGTACGGAAGAGGCTCGCTGTGTCCGTTCAGCGATCTTGATCTCGTGCTCATCCATGACGGACGAGGTGACGTCAGCGCAGTGGCCGACAAGATTTGGTACCCGGTGTGGGATGAAGGGGTGAGTCTCGATCATTCGGTCAGAAGACCAAAAGAAGTCATCCAAATGGCAGGCAAGGACCTCAGAGTGGCTCTTGGGCTCCTCGACGCAAGAGTCGTGGCCGGGGACCGCAAGGTTGCCCAACCAGTCCTCGATGAAGTGGGACGCCTCTGGCGGTCAACCCTTGGTGGAAAGTTCTTAGAGGAACTCGAGTCACAAATGGCTGCCCGCCATGGTGCCCAAGGAGACCTCGCGTACTTGCTTGAACCCAATTTGAAGGAATCTCACGGCGGGCTGCGAGACGTCAATGTCCTTCGTGCACTTTCGACCTACACCAAACGACTTGGTGAGCTGGTTGATCTTCGCGCCCTTGATCGAGCGGCAAGCTTTTTGACTGCAGTTCGCGTCGAGCTTCACCGAGCAACGGGGCGCGAACTCGATCGCTTGCTGCTCCAAGAACAAGATCTTGTTGCCAGCCGCCTTGGTTTCAGCGATGCCGACGCGCTCATGCGAGCAGTCTCTGAAGTTGGACGAACCATTGCTCGGCTGTCAGATGACACCTGGCGGCGGCGAAGCCGTTGGATGGGGAAACCACAAGGAAGGCGTTCTTCTTGGTTCTCGCCGTCGAAAGAAACCGAACTCGAACAACAAAAGGTTCCAACTCCACTTGAAGAGGGGCTCATTGAGATCGATGGTGAAGTCACGCTGACCCCTTCTGCTCACGTTGGCAGTGACACAACCTTGGCCTTTCGCATTGCTGCAGTCGCCGCCGAAACAGACCTCCCGATTGCGCTCGGTGCCGTTCACCGCTTGGCCGACCAAATGGGCCCGATTGAAGAACCATGGTCACCGGAACTCTTGGGTGCATTCATCCGATTGTTGAGCGCCGGGAAAGCAGCCATTGCACCCTTTGAGACCCTTGACCAACAGGGAATCATCACGAGGTATCTCCCGGAGTGGTCTGCGGTTCGCTACCACCATCAACGCAACAGCTATCACTCACACACTTCTGACCGCCACCTCTTAGAAGCAGTTGCTAACGCAGCAGCATTGCTCGACCGCGTTGGGCGACCTGACTTGTTGCTCCTTGGCACCTTGCTCCACGACATTGGAAAAGGCCGACCAGGAGATCACACCCAAGTTGGTATGGAGCTTGCCGCTCAAATTGGACCTCGCATTGGGCTCACCCGGCAAGACACCGCAACCATTGTCACCATGGTCGAACATCACCTGTTGATTCCCGATACCGCAACAAGGCGAGACTTGGCTGACCCAGCCACGATTGAACGCGTGGCGCAACTCGTGGTCACCAGAGAACAACTGCTCCTGCTCCAGATGCTGACCATTGCTGATTCACAAGCAACAGGGCCAGCAGCGTGGAGTCCGTGGAAGGCAGGGCTTTCTGATGAGCTTGTGCGTCGGACCTTGGCGGTGCTCGATGGCACCGAACAGCTAGCCATTGCCTCGTGGATGACTGACGAGCATCGAGTGCTGATGGATGCTGCTCGAAACGCTGACGGGGTCCGAGTCACTTTTCTCCATCCCCGTATTGCCGTTGCCGCTCCTGACCGACCGGGCCTCCTCGCAGACGTCACCGGCACGCTGGCGCTGTTTGGCTTAGAGGTCCAATCAGCCGATGCTCTCGAAGATGACGGGGTTGCGCTCGAGCTCTTTACGATCTCGAGCGATCTCGACTCGTGGCCAAGCCTTGAGAATTTCTCCGACACCTTGACGGGAGTTCTGAGTGGCACCATTGCGCTCGAAGAACGCTTAGCAGCGCGTCATGAGGATTATCGAACAGCAAAGCGAACGTTGTCTGCTCGACCCACCGTTCCCTCAGTCGTGGCCGATCGTGACGCCTCTCGACTCTCGACGGTGATTGAAGTTCGAGGCGAAGACCGACTGGGGCTCCTTCACGACCTGACTGCCAGCCTCTATGCACTCAACATTGACGTGCTGTCTGCTCGAGTTTCGACCATTGGACCTGCAGCCATTGACGTGTTCTATGTCAGGACTGCAGATGGTTTGCGACTTGATGACGAGGAGACCTTGAAGGTGGTTTGTGATGCCTTGGGCGCTGTTGTTGCCAGACCGTGAGCGAACACCTTCACGCTCAACCGCTTCCGAAACGTGGAAGATCGCCTGCTGCACAGACTCTTCGTGTTCTTGGCGTGGTGTTGGTGTTTGTTGCACTTTGGCTCATTGACCTGGTCGGCGTTGCCCTCATTGGCACGAATGTGTTGGCAGAACATCGACAACAACAACTCTCACAGTCCCTTGTCCAACCAAGTCGCCTTCTGATTGATTCAAAGCGACAACTCCCTTTCGCCACGACGAGCGAACCGAAGGTGGCTACAGCAATTGGACAACTCCAGATTCCCGCTCTTTCCCTTTCAACAACAGTCATTGAAGGCGCAGAACTTCCCCAGTTGACCTTTGGGCCAGGTCATCTCCACGGCACCGCGCTCCCCGGCCAAGCAGGAAATGCCGTCATTGCTGGCCACCGAACAACGTGGGGACGGCCCTTTGCCCACCTTGATGCGCTGCGCAAAGGCGACCGCATCATCTTCACGAACTTCTCCGGACGCTCGACCTATGTCGTCACCACTTCTTTTGTTGTTGGGCCAAATGACTCCTCCGTGACCAATCCATCGTCGGCAAATGTCTTGACCTTGTTGACGTGCACGCCCCCGCATTTCGCCACGCATCGCCTCATTGTTCGAGCAGCCCTCCTCTCGACCATTCCAAGTGGACCAGCCGGAGCACTTCTCCCCCTGAGAGATCTCGTCATGGCGCCACCAACGACGAGTCTTTCTCTGCTTTCCGTGTTCGTCATTTCGCTCACCGGTGTCATGGCCTTAGCCATCTCCAACAAAAGACGATCTCAGAAAAGGAGTATTTTGCTGGTGTTGAGTTTTTCTCTTGTTGCCCTCACCACGTTCAACCTCATACTCGTCCAACACCTTCCAGCGGGGTTTTAACCAGTGTCCAACAGCAAAGCCGCACTCATCAAACATCTCGAAGGTTGGATTCCCCTCGAATCTCGACAGAACAATCCCACCTATGTGCGCCTTATTGCCGCCGTACTCGACAACGACGAACTCTTAGAACTCGCTTCGTGTGTTCCCGAACCGCAACTGCCAGCCAATGTCTTGTTTGCCTCAGTGCACTTTTTGTTGCTGCAAGGAACGGTCCACCCACTTGCGCTCCACTACCCAACTGTTCGACTTCGCCACGGACTCAACCTCAACCCAACAGCAACCCTTGAAGACGACTTCCTCGATTTCACCAGAGCCAATCGAGATGAACTCTTGGCACTGCTCGCAACCGGCATCACCCAAACCAATGAAGTTGCTCGCTCAGCCATCTTGAGCGCCGTGCTCGGCGACCTTGCGAGTGAGGGGGTGATAGAAGTCTCTGTTGTTGATGCTGGATGCTCGGCTGGACTCAACCTGCTTGTTGACCAGTACCGCATTACCTGTTCCCCAGACGTTGCCACTGGTCCCGAGGCAAGCTCGGTCAACCTCTTCCCCCATCACCGTGGGCGAGTCCCTTCGGGCCAGCTTCCCTCCCTTGTCCATCGGGTTGGACTTGACCAGCAGCCACTCGACCCGAGCAACCATCGAGATGCAACCTGGCTTGCGGCATGTCTGTGGCCAGATGACCCAACTCGATTTACCCGCCTTCAGGCAGCTCTCAACCTTGCCCTTCGCCACCGGAACCTGTTCCAACTCCACGCTGGTGATCTCATCGGGGACTTGTCTCGCGTTGCCATGACGGTTCCGAAGGGAACGCACCTCGTGATCTTCACTTCGTGGGCAGCGGCCTATCTCAAACCCGGCGAACACGCAGCGCTCACGAGGCAAGTGGACGAGATTGGCGCGACGAGAGAGGTGACTTGGCTGTCGTTTGAGCATCCCTTGACCGCCACAGCTCTTGGGCTGGTGGAACCGGGCTTTTGCACTAAGTGGCCAGGTGCCTCAGTGCTCACCCGCCGCACCTGTGGCGCAACTGCGAGAACTGTCGTCGTCGGTGAAGCGCACCCACATGCCGAGTGGATCAACTTGACGTGAGATCTTCAGCCTCTGGGCCGAAACGTTCGTTTCGCTGCTTGGTGACGTCGTCAAGACCTTTGGGTTTCAGATTTCGAGCAAGCCCCACCGCATTGTTGCCAAACTTGGCCCGAATGGCGTCAACGGTTTCATCAACCACTTGCCAAGACGCCTCCACGTCTTGTGGCTGAGTCTGTTCTGAAAACAGCGCCATCTGCTCGGGTCCAGCGTCGATCAGCCCCGAGACCGAGACGCCAATGAGTCGAACGCCGCCGAGGAGTGGGAGGTCGTTCAATAGGCCGTCAGCCACCGTCGAAATGGCTTTTCCTGTGCTAACTCCATGGGTCTGCGTTGCGCTTCTCGTCACCTGGTGGAAATCGGCATAGCGAACCTTCAAGGTGACCGTTCGACCTCGCAAGTCCTTCGAGCGAAGAGATGAGGCCAAGCGTTCTGCTTGATTGGCAATGACGGCCCGCAACGCTTCTTTGTCTTGGAGATCAGTGGCGAAGGTCTGCTCTTGGCTCATTGCCTTCATGGC
>CANGPX010000093.1 GCA_947456095.1 Acidimicrobiaceae bacterium | reverse complement strand
GGCCAACTTCCATGCCCGGAAACAACCTTGCCAAGTGCTCAGCAATGACTTCTTCCAAGGTGATGAACCGGTTGGCATCATCTAAGGCAAAGAACCTCGGCAGGACGTCTGGAACCTTGACTCTAGCAACGCGCACTTCTTGACTCTTTGGATCCCGAACTCGCACAAGCAGGTTGATCGAGCGGTCCGAAATATAGGGGAAAGGGTGTCCAACATCGACCGACAGTGGCGTGAGAATCGGGAAAATTTCTCGCTCAAAGCGCAAGGCGAGGTCTGCTCGCTCAACGTCGTTGAGTTCGTGGAACTGCACGAGTCGAATCCCAGCATCACCAAGTCCAGGGAGGAGTTCATCCATCACCAGCGCGTCTTGACGACTAATGAGGGCGCTCACAGCTCCGCGAACTGCCTTCAGTTGTTCTTTTGGCCGGAGTCCATCAGGAGACCTCGTCGTGACGCCAGCAGCGATTTGGTCTTCGAGGTTCGCCACACGGACTTGAAAGAACTCATCGAGAAGATCTGCGTAGATGGCAATAAACTTCACCCGATCCAAAATGGGTTGAGTTTGATCCGCAGCCAGATCGAGCAATCGATCGGCGAATTGCAAACGAGACAACTCGCGATTGGCAAAACGGGCACGACCAAACGTCGAGTCGAGATCGACCAGTGGCGCTTCGTTCAGTGATTGCGTATCGGCGTGGTCAACCACGGCTTCAACTCCTCGTTCATGGTTCCATCCGGATCGTAGTCCGCCCAACTACGCTCAACGCATGGCCCTCGACGCTGCAGTACTGCTCGACTCAACAATGCTTGAGCGCGGCCATCTCATTCCGAGGTACCAATTTGGCGCAAAACCTCGTCGTCGCACCGAATTCGGCATGCTCGTCATGGTTGATCTCATTGTGCTCGCATTTTGGTGGACGCTCGAAGTCAGTCGAACAAATCAGTCCCCAACAGTTTGGTGGCCAATGGTCGCAGCAGTTGTTGGTGGGTCCTTCGTGTTGCATCTCGCCAATCGGTGGCTTGCCCCACGAGCGAACTCCATCTTCGTACCGGTCATTGTGCTGCTCAATGGCATTGGTTTTGTCACGATTTTGCGCTGGTGGCCACTCGGCAATGACTTAGGCAATAACCGCGCGATCTTGCAGGCTGTGTGGACGGGTGTTGGCTGCGTGCTCTACGTCATCACCTTGTTGTTTGTTCGGCGCTCACGAGATCTCGATCGTTACCGATCAATTTCGCTGCTCGTCGCCATCATCTTGATGTTGTCGCCGCTCATCCCAGGCGTTGGAGCCACCGTCAATGGAGCGAGGTTATGGCTCCACATCTTTGGTTTTTCAGTACAGCCCATTGAATTTGCCAAGATCCTCCTCTGCTTGTTCTTTGCTTCCTACTTCGCCGAGAACCGCGAACTGCTGTCGGTGAATTCAGCCCGAATTGGTAATCGCCTGTTCTTGGACCCTCGACCCATGTTGCCAATTTTGGCCGTGTGGGGACTGACCATGATTGTCATTGGCGGAGAAAACGACATTGGCTTTGCCCTGCTCGTCTTTACGGTCTTCATTGCGTTGCTGTGGGTCACCACAGGCCGTTGGGCGTATCTGGTCATTGGGTTCTCAATGTTCGCCATTGGCGCCTACGTCGCCAGTCATCTCTTTGCCCAGTTCAACCAGCGAGTATCGATTTGGCTCGACCCATGGACCCCAGATCTCGTGAACGGTCGAGGTCGACAAATCGTCCAAGGCTGGTTCTCTTTGGCTTCTGGTGGACTCACCGGAACAGGTCTTGGCCAAGGTCAGGCCGGTCGCTGGGTTTCAGAGATCACCAATGACATGATCGTGACCTCAATTGGCGAAGAACTTGGCCTCCTTGGAGCCAGCATTGTGGTGATCTGCTTTGTCTTTTATGTCGGAGCGGGGATGCGTACCGCACAACGAGCACGCTCAGTGTTCAGTCGACTTGCGGCGGTGGCGATGACCTTGATTGTTGGCCTCCAAGCCTTTTTCATCTTGGCTGGTGTTTTACGGCTGCTTCCTCTGACCGGAATCGCCCTGCCGTTTGTCGCCTATGGCGGGTCCACGCTGATGGCGAACTACATCTTGACGGCAATCTTGATGCGAATCTCAGACGAAGAACCTGGTGTTCCACCGGCTCGACCTGGCGGTCCAGCCATTGTCGAAGCCCCTAGTCGCAGAGCATTGCGTCGACAAGGATCGGCGCCCGCCCCGGGTGCCTGAGGGCCAGGTTGATTGCATCTGAGGGTCGACACTCAAGCACGACTCGACCACTCGGTGCCAACAGATCAACTTCGGCAACGTAATTCCCGTTGACCATTCCGGTAATTCGGGCAGCGATCACGTCGACGCCAGTGCGCTTGAGCGCCAGGGCAAAAAGGTCTTGTGTTGATGGGCGCAGAGCTCCACGATCTTCCGTGATCGCAGCGATTGCCGCTCCGTCAGCGAGGCCAACGGGGAGTTGAAAGGCTCTGAACGGTGATTCGTGCTCCTGCAAACTCAACAGCGCGAAGGTGTCGGGAAGATCCACGTGGATGCTGCTGACCATCATGACGGCGTAGTCCGCCATCTTTTCGACCGGTGCTGGGGTCGCTTCGAGATCCTCTTCAGTGTGCTCTTCGTTACTCATCGACCCCTCCGCCTTGATACCGATAGTGCCACGCCGCAGGTGGCATAAAAACAGAGCATTGCAGATCCGCCGTAACTCACAAACGGCAACGGAATGCCAGCGACCGGCACCAGCCCCATATTCATGCCGGCATTTTCAAACGCAGAGAATGCAATGAAGGCAAAAATGCCAAGACACAGCACCCTTCCAAAGGAATCTCGTGCGCCCATGGCCACCAGCAGTACTCGCCAACAGATCGAGAACAACAAGATGAGCATGGCGACTGAACCAATAAATCCCAACTGTTCGCCAACGGCACTGAAGACAAAGTCGGTTAACTGGAACGGGACATACCCAAGCGTCGTTTGAGCCCCATGTCCAATACCAGCGCCAAAGAGGCCGCCGGCGCCAATGGCATTTTTTGCCTGCAGGACGTTGTAGTTCGCTTTCACAATTTCAGGAACGGTTGAATTTGGGTGCAAGAACGCCGTAAGTCGCATTGCTTGATATGGCTTCACGATGTGGAAGGTAAACGCAGCAAACACCGCGATCGAGGTACCCACCATGAGCGACGAAATCACTCGCATGGGAATGCCCGCAGCTACGAGCAGCGTGAAGATCACCACCACAAGCACAGCTGCCGTGCCAAAGTCCGGCTGAATAAAGATGAGCAACATTGGGATGGCTGACATGAGCAGCAGCCGGGAGATGTCTCGCCAGGTGAGCCCATCGGGCCGCCGAGCCACGTAGGTCGAAAAGGCCAAAATCACCCCGAGTACTGCGAATTCACTGGGTTGAATCTGGATGAAGCCAAGATTGAACCACCGAGTTGCGCCAAATTGGGTGGTTCCAAGACCAGGCACCATGACGCCAACAAGCAAGAACAGCACTGCCACATACGCCGGCGTGGCAGCCCGCTCGAGCCGGTGGTAATCAATCGAGGCCAGAACCAACATCACCACAATGCCAAGGAGGGTAAAGCCAAGTTGACGACTCGCATAGTGAAACGACGCTTGGGCGGCGGTGTACACCATGACCACACCAATGAGCGACGTCACAATAGGTGCGAGCAAGAGCCACAGGTCGAAACTCAGCACCGTCGACTGCAGCCGATCGATTGTTGGATTCCTCGCCATTACGACTTCTCCGCCACTGCCGCCCACAAGACCTCGGCGGAAATCTCTTGGCGGGTCCAGCCTTGCAACTGATGTCGGGCTTGGTGCACCAACATCGACAGCCCACCAATGGGCATTGCTCGAGCAGCCCGTGCGGCTTTCAGAAGCGGAGTTTCCCTCGGCGCATAGATCGTGTCGAACACCAGTTGACCCTCACGAAGTAGCGCTGGATCGACAGGCAATTCGCCCTCAGTCGCCGTTCCACTCATTCCAAGAGGCGTGGCATTAATCACGAGATCGGCTTGCGCTATCGACGTGGCATCGCCTTTGTAGGCAAGTGGTCCAGCAATTTCGGCAAGTGACTGTGCTGCTTCACTACGTCGAGCAATGATCGCGAGATCAGCTCCTGCATCAGTAAGTGCCACCGCAATTGCTGCGGCAGCGCCGCCGGCGCCAATGAGCGCCACCTTTTTACCCGATGGGGCAAAGTTTGCTTGCTCTGCGAGAGCATCGAGGAGACCTTGTCCATCGGTCGATGATGCGAGGATGCGCCCATCAACAAAGGTCAAACAATTTGCTGCCCCGAGACGAGCGACTGTTGGTGTGCATTCATGAGCCAGACCAACAACTGCGCCTTTATGCGGCATCGTAACGCTGACCCCAACTGCTCCTACGGCAACAAGGCCACCGAGGGCACGTTCGAGGTCTTGTTCACTCACGGACAAACCAACAGAGACGACATTGATCTGCAGGGCAGCGAATGCCGCATTGTGCAGAGCTGGAGAGAGCGAATGTGTGACGGGGAAACCAAGAACCCCAGCAAGTCGCGTTGCTCCAGAGATCTCCATCTCAACCAATACCGTTCTCAGCGGCAATGCGCTCGTTGGCGAGTTGCTCGTCAAAGGTAGTGGCAAAGGCTTCTGTCCCATCGTGGCTCACCAAGGTGAAGTACAGCCACGTACCTTGCGGCGGATGCACGGCTGCTGAGATTGCCGTCGGACCTGACGTTGCGATTGCTGTTGGGGTAAGGCCGTGGTTGAGATAGGTGTTGTAGGGGTTGTTGAGCCGGAGCATCGCAGGAGTCACTGCTCCCCCATCTTTCCCGAGGCCATAAAGGATGGTGGCGTCCATCTGCAGCGGCATGCTGCGAGCAAGACGGTTGTAGATCACCCGAGCCACCTTTGGCATGTTCTTGTCGAAATATCCCTCTTTTTCGACAATTGACGCAATGATGGCAATTTCATAAGCCGTTCTTCCATCAATGCTTGTTTGCGGGGTAAGGCCCGAGCGAGCTGCCATCTCGGTGTAGCGATCAACCATGGCTTGCAGCAACTGCCTCGGCGTTTCGCCCGGAACCACGTTGTAGTCGCCAGCAGCGACGAGACCTTCAAGCGTCGACACGCCAGCAGGCTGGAAGGGGGACTTGACCGAGCCATCGGTCACCGCAGTCGTGAAGTCACGGCCGAACTTCGCCCCAAACAAACTGAGGACTTCTCCCGTTGTTCGCTGTGCCGTCTCATGCAGCGTGAAGCCAACTGGTATTGACACCACGGCAATATTTGGCCCACCGCTCAGCACGGATTTCACTGTGGTCATCGGTGAATGCTCATGGAACTGATACTGACCCGGGCGCACAACCGGTGCCCCGGCGACCATTGAGTAGGCCTTAAACAAATTCGCGTCCTCAAGAACTGCCGCTGATTCCAATTTGGCATACACCGATCCCGATGGCTCACCAGGAGCAACGGTGATCACCACTTGAGACCCTTGCCCAGAGAGCGGATGGAATGCATTGATGACGTATGCGCCAAGAAGCGCCACTACAACCGCGAGTCCACCGACAAGAATTTTCTTTCTTGGCGACTTGCTTGGCTTTCGTCCGTGTGCTGGTCCGGAGCGCCGCTGCGGCACCGGGGTTTTTTGGTCTTCATCCACGCTCATCATCTCCTCGAGTTGCCTCAAGAAATGCCTCGAGGAGAACGGTCGCTGCTGCGCTATCAATTCGCTGACGAGCCACTTTGGCTGAAGTGCCAGCAAGGTGAAGCTGACGGGCAGCCGTTGTCGTGGTGAACCGCTCATCAAAGCGAGCCACTGAGATGTCGTGCATCAACAAGGCTTCTGCGAGTGACTCGGCAAACGCATTTGCGGTCTGCGCAGCCGCGCCGCTTGCTCCAGCAAGTGACAACGGCTGTCCTACCACGACGCTCGTGACTTGTTCTTCAAGTGCAATGCCAACAATGGCCGCAATTGCGGCATCGCCGGCTCGAACAGCGTCTCGTGGGAATGCCATGGTTCTTCGAGAATCAGACACCGAGATACCAATCCGGACGCTGCCAGGGTCTACGCCGAGGACGCGCCCGGCAGACAGTGCCATCGTCACGCCTCGACCAACTCCGTGGCCTTCGCCAACAGGGCTGGAATCCCTGACGCGTCACGACCTCCCGCAACAGCGAGGTCCTTTGCCCCGCCACCACCGCCACCGACGAGTGGTGCGAGTTGCTTGCACATCGCTCCGGCATCAAGTGATCCATCACTGGCCACGCCAACAGAGACCTTGCCATCGCCATTCGCCGACGCCACAATCGCAATGCGCACCCCGCGGCCTCGAAGTGCTTGAACGAGTGAGCGCACCTCATCTCCGCCGAAACCATCGATTTGAGCAATGACCTTGCCTGAGGTCGCCTCACCGGCGAGTGTGGAGGCCAGCGAGTCGATTTGGCTCCGACGCATGGAACTCAGTTCGCTTTCGAGCGCCTTGGCCCGCTCAATCTGGCGAGTAATCGCTGCGTGGAGTTGCTCGGGTTCGGCCTTGAGTAAGGCTGCAGCCTCTCGAATGGTGGCTTCAGCTTCACGAGCACGGGAAATCGAGACATAGCCAGTTGTCGCTTCAAGGCGGCGGACACCCGCTCCAATCGAAGCCTCCGAGATCACCGAGATGGTACCAATCGTGCCAAGGCGGTCGACATGGGTGCCGCCGCAGAATTCCAAACTGTGCACCCCAGCACGCACGACGCGCACTCGGTCGCCGTATTTGTCGCCAAAGAAGGCAACTGCACCCATTTGCTCAGCTTCAGCCTTCGTTGCATCCACCGTTTCAACCCCACCATCACCCAAGACGTCGCCGTTGACTCTTCCAAGGACAGCATCAAGCTGTGCTTCAGAAAGTGGGCCATCGTGGGTGAAGTCGAAGCGGAGTCGCTCGGGCTCGACGAGGGATCCTTGCTGGCGAACGTGGTCGCCGAGAACTGAACGCAGCGCTGCGTGGAGCAAGTGGGTGGCGGTGTGGTTCCGACGAATTGCATCACGACGGTCTCCATCAATCTCGGCCATTGCTTCTTGGCCAACATCAATAGCACCGGCAATTTTCACCCGATGAGCGGTCAGTCCAGGCAGCACGCTGACCGTATCGAGCACGGTTGCTGTTCCCGTCTCGGTCGTGATCACGCCAGTGTCACCAACTTGACCGCCACCTTCAGCGTAGAAAGGAGTTTGATCGAGGAACAATTCACAGGTTTCGCTTGTTGGATCACCGAGAATGGCCACCACTCGAGCGCCGGTGCGATAGCGATCAGGCATCCGGCCAACAAACGCGGTTTGTCCTTCTTGTGCGAGCAGTTCTCGATAAGCCGCTTCATCAGCGTGCCGTGGTTGCCGAGTCGCAGCACGAGCCCGCTCACGCTGCTGTGCCATTTCGTTTTCGAAGCCAGCTACATCAACGGTGATTCCGGCTTCAGCTGCGAGTTCAACGGTGAGCTCAATGGGGAAACCATGGGTGTCGTGCAATTTAAAGGCGGCTGATCCTTCTAATTGACCACCGTCACCAAGGGTCGAGATGTCATCGTTGAGCAAGGTCAGACCTGAGCGAATCGTGCGGTTGAAGCCTTCTTCTTCTCGCACCAACACGCCAGTAATCCGGTCAAGTTCTCGCAGCAGAGTCGGGTGTGCTTCGGCCATCGTCTGAGCGGTCACGAGCGCAAGTCGCTCAACAACGGGAGCTTCGGTACCAGCTCTGCGAGCAGCGAGCATCGAGCGACGAATCAGTCGTCGAAGGACGTAGCCGCGCCCTTCATTGGACGGGGTCACGCCATCGCCAACCAGCATGGTCATGGCGCGACCGTGGTCAGCCAAGATGCGAAGGGCAATGTCATCGCGTTCAGATTGACCCGAGGTGGCTCCCGTCAACGACTGTGCTGCGTCCATGAGCGGGGCAAACAGGTCAGTGTCAAAGATTGACTCTTTGTTCTGCAGAATTGCCAGCACGCGCTCAAGGCCCGAGCCGGTGTCAATGTTCTTGCGGGGAAGTTCTTGCAGATCTCCGTTGGCTTGGCGGAAGTACTGCATGAAGACGAGGTTCCAGATTTCAACAAAGCGGTCTTCCCCGCCAAGGGCTGGTCCGCCGTCAGCGCCATATGAAGGCCCCTTGTCGACGTAGATCTCAGAGCACGGACCACACGGTCCCACATCTCCCATGCGCCAGAAATTGTCCTCACCCATGCGTTGAATGCGCTCAGGACGCACACCAACCCGATCAATCCAGAGATCTGCGGCATCTTCATCGGAGTCGTGCACGGTCACCCAGAGGCGATCTGGATCAAGTCCCATCACCTCGGTGAGCAGCCCCCATGCCATCGTGATCGCTTCAGGCTTGAAGTAGTCGCCAAACGAGAAATTCCCAAGCATCTCGAAAAAGGTTCCGTGGCGCTGCGTTGTGCCAATGATGTCAATG
>CANGPX010000092.1 GCA_947456095.1 Acidimicrobiaceae bacterium | reverse complement strand
TGGCTTAGGTGCCGCCAACCAACACAGCCAAACGGATCTACTTGGCGGAGGTTTTCCCGTGAGGCAATGAAACGCCTACGCGGAGGTTTCTTGTGAGTCAACTCGCTCGTGATGAGGCCTCCCCAAAATCAGACTAGGATAGGGCGTCCGGTCAACACCTGAAGGAAGACCTCTCATGCACCAGACTGAATCTCTCGACATGGACTCAATGAAGTCCGACATCCCAGATTTCCGCCCTGGCGACACCGTCAAGGTGCACGTGCGCGTGGTCGAAGGAAGCCGTGAGCGCGTCCAGGTGTTCCAAGGCGTCGTCATTCGCCGCCAAAACGGTGGTGTCTCGGAAACCTTCACGGTTCGAAAGGTCAGCTTCGGCGTTGGCGTTGAGCGCACCTTCCCCCTCCATGCACCAACGATTGCCAAGCTCGAAGTTGACTCGTACGGTGACGTTCGCCGGGCAAAGTTGTACTACTTGCGTGACCTGCACGGTAAGGCTGCCAAGATCAAAGAGCGTCGCGTCGTTCGCGGCTAACTCGCAGCGATCCCCGGGTCGTTCCGGGTCTTGAGATCGGTGTGTTTATGAGCGAAGAGGACCTCGAGCGTTACGAGGATGCTATTGAACTCGCGCTCGTCCAAGAGTACAAAGCCGTCCTTCCCATGTTCACCCATGTGGTGGAAACCGAACGTCGCTTCTACTTGTGCAATTCGGTTGAGATGACCGTTCGCAGCGACACGGTGCCAGCGTCGATTCGCGTGCTCATGACTGATTGCTGGGTCTGGGATATGTACCGACCCGCTCGCTTTGTGCCGAGCGTGGAGGTGATTACGTTCAACGATGTGAACGTGGAACGCCTCCCTGACGTGGAGTTATAGACGTGGGTGGAGCAATTGCCACCAGTCAAGACGCTGGGGTGTTCACCGTCACCATTTCAAACCCTGCTCGAAAAAACGCTGCCACTCGGCAGATGTTCATCGATCTCGCCCACGCATTTGCTGAGGCAAAGTCCTGTCGACTCTTGGTGCTGAAAGGCGATGGCGAGAACTTCTGCACCGGTGCAGATTTGAGCGATGCCGAAGGCATGGGTGGGCAAAGCCCCATTGATTTCATGCGAACCGTCAGCGAAGCGGCCCTTCAACTCCATGCGCTCAAGATCCCGAAATTAGCCGTCGTCGATGGCATGGCTGTTGGTGCTGGGTTATCGCTCGCGGTTGGATGCGATCTCGTCTTGGCGACGTCACGGGCAAAATTCTCGGCAATTTTCACTCAGCGTGGGCTGTCGCTTGATCTTGGAGCGTCGTGGTTCTTACCTCGACGCGTTGGTATGGCCAAGGCCAAAGAGCTCGCGTTGCTTGCACAGCTCATTGACGCCCAATCGGCGATGGCCATGGGTTTGGTCAATTGGGTCGTGCCCTGCGAAGAACTCGCAGCGCACGAAGCAAAACTCACCGCTGAGCTGAGCTCGGCTGCGACCTTGGCGCTCGCTCGGTCGAACGCATTGCTCGATTCCAGTCCAGTGTTGTCCTTAGAGCAAGCACTCGAAGCAGAGGCGCAAGCTCAAGTGGAGAGTTTCACCTCCATTGACACGCAAGAAGCAGCCATTGCATTTTTCCAAAAGCGCAAAGCGCACTTCATCGGCCAATGACTCTTCAACGTCGAATCATCGTGGCCGAAGAGGATGGAGCACTCGATGCCATCACCGCACTTGGTGGCTTGAGTGGCGAAGGTGTTGGCCTGGGGGTGTGCATTTCGCTTCTTGGCGGTCGGCCACTTCCCGTGGCGGTTCGAGAACTCACCACGCTTGACCACTTGGTTGGTGGCGATCTCGTTGTCCTGGTCGACCCAACTGGCTGCACTGGCGATCAAGTTGAAGAAGCTGTTCAACTCCTTCGCACCATGGCCGTACAAGAAGTGACGTCGACGAGTGGACCGACGTGGAAACTGAGTGAAGCCCCGAATCGACCGTTGCCAACTCGGCTGGCGTTCTCGCTGTTTCTTTTCTCGCGTGACAGCGGTGAAACGCTGGCTGATCTCGAGGCTGCAACTGGCATCTCGGTCATCTCTTTTGGCCAGTCAGGCATTGAAGGTGAAGTCTGGGAGTTCTGCTCAGCCGACCAGGTTGTGGCGATGGTGGAGCGCTCAAAAGGTCCGATTGCGCCATGATTGGCTCCGTGAGCGAACATGTCGGAGGAGAACAAGCCACGAAGCGTGAAACTTCAGTTCGAGGGCGTCACCTTCCTGCGCTCGACGGACTCCGAGCACTTGCTGTGCTCTTGGTCATGGCGTATCACTTGGGGTTTGCCTGGGCGAATGGCGGATTTCTCGGCGTTGATTTGTTCTTTGTGCTCTCAGGTTTTCTCATTACGTCGCTGCTGGTCGAAGAACGCTTTGTTGACGGATCCATTCGCCTCGCAGCATTTTGGGGAAGGCGAGCGAAACGACTGCTCCCAGCCACGCTGTGTTTGATTGTGGTGATCGCTGTTGCCCTCATGTTCATTCGCAGATACTGGACTTCTTCGAATGATGTGGCCTTTGATCGCATTGGATTCAAAGGTGATGCCTATGCGACGTTGCTCTACGTGGCCAACTGGCATGCGATTTTCGCTCACCAGAATTACTTTGCCGCCTTTTTGGCTCCTTCGCCGCTGAAGCACACCTGGAGCTTGTCGATTGAAGAGCAGTTCTATCTGGTGTGGCCGCTGGCGGTTGTGGCCATGGTTCGCAACTCAAGTGCGTGGCGACGAGTTGGCATCGCGGTCTCCATCACTATGGCGGTGTTCTCCGCTGTGCTCATGGCGGTGTTGGTGGCAAGCGGCAGTTCGCTCTCGAATGTCTATTTCAATACCTTTGCTCGACTGTTTGACTTAGGTGCCGGAGCAGCACTTGCGTTCATGGTGGCGCTGCGACCATTACCAAGCGTGAAAGCGACCAAGACACTCAACCTCCTCGGTCCAATTGCGTTTGTGGTCTTGGCCTTTTTTTGGAGTACTGCTGGTGGGCCAGACGGGTTCCCAGCAAGGGGCATGTTCTTTGGTGGATTCGCCCTGTGTGCTGTGCTCGCCACCATTGTCGTTGCCTCAGTCCGCTTGCCAAAGCCAACCATCTTTGGCCGAGCGCTTGGCATTCGGCCCCTCGCATGGATTGGCCTCATTTCGTATGGTCTGTATCTGTGGCACTGGCCGCTGTTTCTGATCATGACGCCGTCTCGCATTCACCTGTTTGGATGGAAGCTTGCGGTGGCCAAGATTGCCGCGACCTTTGTGTTTGCCATCTTGAGCTTTTATCTCTTAGAGCGCCCAATCAGGCGTCGAACCTTTCGCAAAGGTGTCCTTCCCGCACTCGTCGTTGCCGGCATGGTTGGTACGGCTTTGGTGGTCACCATGGTGAACCCCTACACGGTGCCGAAATTGGCCGCGACCCCTCCGACTTCGCCAGTACTGCCAACCGCTCAAGGAACCATTCCCGGAGCCGGTGGGATTGTTGGTGTGCCAGTGCATTTCCGCCACGCGATTGACCCTGAGCACCCGCTCAACGTCTTGATTGTTGGCGACTCGGTGATGTATTCCATGGAGCTTCCTGTCAATCGAGGCTTGCGGTCCACCATGAACGCCAAGGCGCAGATGAAGGCCTTTCCCGGCTGGGGACTGACGACCAAGAAGATTTGGCGGGAAGAACTCGCAGCCAACCTGGCCAAGTTTCCCATCGACCTCGTCATTGGCACCTGGGGCTGGGACAACAAGGTTGCCCATGACCACCCCGAGCGCTATCGAGCGCTCCTCCAAGAGTTCGTTGATCGTGCCACAAAGGGGCCAAACGCCGCCGCCGCCGTTGGATTCGTGCAGTATCCAAAGACTGGGGATCTCGCCTGGCTTGGGAACTCGGGAGCAGCAGAAGTGCTGGGGCTGACCGGGGGAGAAGCGGCCTTTGAGCAGGTGGCAAAACAAGTGGTCGCAGCCTCGCCGGGAAGGGCGCTGTTTTTACCCACTGCTCCGTCAATCCTTTACAACGGCAACTATGCGAGTTGGCTGCCACCATCGAATAATCGAGCGGCTCCTGTTTCTACGTGGGTTCGTGTCAGGTCGGTCGATTCGATTCACGCCTGCCAACCAGGGGCAGTGAATGAGGCAGCAGCGATCGTTGCTGACCTCGACCAACTTGCCGGCATTGGCTCCCCGCATGGCAATTGGTATGAGGGCAGATGGGTGCACGATCCTCGCTACCACGGAGGCCTGATCGACTGCCCAAATGATCACCCGCCAAAGGGCTTTACGCCCTAGGAAATTGTCACACCCCCTCATTATCCTTTGCCAATGAACCAAGACCGAATCGATGCCATTGCTGGAAGCTTGCTCGCTGGAGCCATTGGTGACTGCCTTGGAGCCGCGACTGAGTTCAAGTCGTACGACACGATCACCCGAGTCTTTGGGCCAAACGGTCTGACCGAGATTCACCCTCCGGGCCGGTTCACTGACGACACGCAGATGACCTTATTCACCGCGGTTGGCGTGATCACTGCCCTGCTTGACCATGGGCGTCCCACGTCGAAAGAGTGGACGAAGGCTTTTCACGAGGCGTATCTCGAGTGGCTTCGCACCCAGGAAATTCGAATGCCACTCGGTGACAAAAGTGGAAGCTGGTTGCTCGGTGAGTCAACGCTCTACCGGCGAGAAGCTCCGGGCATGACCTGCCTGTCTGCGCTGCGAAGCGGAGAGGCCGGAAACCTAGAGGATCGCATCAACGATTCAAAGGGTTGCGGGGGAGTGATGCGTTCTGCTCCCGTTGGACTGTTGTTGGCTGATACCCACACCAAAGAAGAGATTTATGAGGTTTCGTGCTTGTCGGCAGCGGTCACTCATGGCCATGACGGTGGGATCTACCCCGCAGGTGCCCTCTCGGTGATGGTGGTTGACCTCATGAATGGCGAGTCGGTTGCAACCGCGGTCAAGAACTTGACGGGCCTCATCCCGAAAGATCTTGAAGACCGCCTGCGCGAAGCGGTCAGTTACGCCACCTCACAACCCATTGAGCCATGGTCACTGTGCGATGAACTCGGCCAAGGATGGGTTGGCGACGAAGCTTTGGCAATTGCCGTTGCCTGTGCCGTTGGAGGTTCTGATCTCGAAGACTCGCTGCTCATTGCCATCAACCATGACGGCGACACTGATTCAACTGGTGCGATTTGTGGCAATCTGCTCGGTGCGAAACTCGGGGTGAGTGCGATCCCGCAGCGCTTCTTAGATGCGGCACCACAGGTGCCACTCGTCGCCCAGGTCGCTGCAGATTGTTCAGTGTTCTTGAGGGGAGAAGCAACCCTCGAGTTCGCGGCTCGCTACGGCCGGTAGGGGTGAAGGCACACGTTCACTAGGGTTGAGACGTTCTAACCAAGAGAAGGAGTGGTGATGGCTACGAGGATTGAGTCAGACACGATGGGCGAAATCGAAGTCGATTCGTCGAAGTATTGGGGAGCCCAGACCGAGCGGTCACTCCACCATTTCGCCATTGCTCACGACACCATGCCGCCATCGCTCATTCGTGCTTTTGGCATCTTGAAGCTCGCCTCGGCTGAGGTGAATCGTGATCTCAACAAACTGACGGCTGAAAAGGCAGATCTCATCATTGCCGCCGCTCGTGAAGTGGCAGATGGGCTCCACCCAACGGAATTCCCCCTTCGCATCTGGCAGACCGGGTCTGGAACGCAGACCAACATGAATGTCAACGAGGTGATCTCGAATCGCGCCATTGAAATGGCTGGCGGCGAGCTTGGGTCAAAGACCCCAGTTCACCCAAACGATGACGTCAACATGAGCCAGTCGAGCAACGACACTTTCCCAACGGCAATGCACATCGCCGCAGTTGAGCAAGTCGTCCACAAGTTGATTCCGTCGGTTCGTCGCCTCCGTGACGCACTTCAGGTAAAGACCGAGGCTTACGCGGACATTGTCAAGATCGGCCGCACGCACTTGATGGATGCCGTTCCCTTGACCCTCGGCCAAGAGTTCTCCGGTTACGTTGCCCAACTCGACGCTGATCTTGTTCGCCTTGCCCAGTCCTTAGATGGCGTCTACGAGTTGGCTGCTGGTGGAACTGCTGTTGGCACCGGCCTCAACACCCACCCTGAGTTTGGTGACCGAGTGGCAAAGGCCATTGCTGCCCTCACGGACTTGCCATTTGTCACTGCGCCAAACAAATTCGCCGCCTTGGCTGCACATGATGCACTGGTCTACTCACACGGTGCAATCAAGACGCTGGCAGTGTCAATGGCCAAGATCGCTGACGACCTGCGATGGCTTGGTTCAGGTCCTCGCTCGGGCCTTGGTGAACTGCGGCTGCCCGAAAACGAGCCTGGCTCATCGATCATGCCCGGCAAGGTCAACCCCACCCAGTCTGAAGCCATGATCATGGTCTCCATTCAGGTCATGGGCAATGACACGGCTGTTTCGATTGCCGGTTCACGCGGGAACTTGGAACTGAATGTGTGCAAGCCCGTGCTCATCTTCAACTACCTGCACTCGGTTGAGTTGCTGGCTGATGCTTGCGACCGTTTCACCGAGTTCTGCGTTGAAGGGCTTGAGCCTGACTTGGCCCAAATCAACAAGCACTTGACGAATTCACTGATGCTCGTGACTGCCCTCAACCCGCACATTGGTTATGACAAGGCAGCACAGGCAGCCAAGAAGGCCCACAAAGAAGGCACAACCTTGCGTGAAGCGGTCTTGGCCCTTGCATTCATGTCGGGTGAGAAGTTTGACGAAGTCATTGACCCAGCGGCAATGACCCACCCCTAATGGCTCGACCCCAACTGCTTGAGCCTGCGGCGCTTGAAGAAGCGCTGCGACAACTCGGCGAACCGTGGCGGATTGAGGGAACGGTGCTGCAGGGCACCTTCACGACCTCCACCTACGCACAAGGTCTTGGCCTCGTTGCCAGTGCTGGCGCCTTGGCTGAACACTGCGATCACCATCCAACGCTCACGCTTGACTATGGACGCCTCAGTGTGAACATCACGACCCATGACGCCGGCGGCTTGACCGAACTCGATGTCACCTATGCCAGCCGCTTTAGCGAAATCTACGCCTCGAGCAAGTTGAGCTGAAGAAGATCAATGTCGTCGCTCGAAAGACCAGCGAACTTGGCGAATCCAAGAACTGAGCCGTGACGAGTTTCTAAGTGGTCGAGAAACAGTTCAATTGAGGCTGCATCGGCGCTGAACAAATCGTCTGCCGCCATGATGGTGTCTTTGGCCGCTGGATACTTCAACGCCAACTTCTGCCGCAGGGCATCCATTGCGGCGTGGCTTTGGGTGTAATCGGCCACGATGGTCTCGCGTGAGCATCCAAGCAAACTGAGCAACACGGCTGCGGTCACGCCAGTGCGGTCTTTGCCAGCCGTGCAGTGAAACACTGCTGGGGTGTTGTTCCTGTTCGCGAGCAACCGGAGCACCTGGGCGATTTCGCCATGGGACTCGTCAGCCATATCAAGGTAGGTCGTGGCCAAGAAGCCCGGGGCGACGGAGAAGTCATTATTGCTGCCCACATGACGCATCAGGGGGTGGTGGTGAAACGAGACGGCAAGTTTGTCAACGGGAAAGAATCCTTCGTTCACTTCGGATTCCGTGCGCAAATCAATGACACATTTGATGCCGAGTTCTTCTAAGACACTCAAGTCGGCGTCGCTCAAATGCGAAAGTCCATCAGCGCGAAAGATCCGTCCCCACTTCGTGTGGCGACCATCAAGGGTGCCGTAGCCACCAAGATCACGGAAATTCACCGTTCCTTCGAGGGCAATCTTGCGAGAACGGATCATGTCAGCCATGGCGCAATGGTAGCCATGGGCTCACCCATAGCGACAACTCACGAAATCGGATTGCCCCAGAGCGCCATCCACCGAGACAGATCTTGCTCTTTTGGCAAGTCGTTCCCAACGGTTGCCGAGACGGTGAGTTCATAGGCATTGTCTCGTTCATGGGGACCAACGGGGCAAAACGGATAGAACGTGCCCCGTTTGAACAAATACACGAGGGTGACCTGCTTGGCTGAGGCATCTGACTTGGCTGTTGGCACAAAGCTGAACGCTGAGCACAGCAGCTGTGGTCCAAAGCCCCGGTCAGCAAGCGTTGAATTGATGAGGTGGACCGATGCCACGAGGTCACTGATGACATCGTCTTCAACGACAAACCAGCGGTAGCCAAATTCATCATCAACCGTGCGCATGGTTGCTGGCTTGGCACTCGTGTCTTTACCGAGAATCGCAAGGATCTCGTTCTCCGCATCGACGCCGGCTCGATCCTGAGATGGCTTGAAGCACACCCCAGCTTTGCCCGAGGTGACGAGACCAGCAGAGACCTCCAAGGTAATTGCGGCACTCGTTAAGGCAAAGAGTTGCTCAAGGTTCGACGCAACGGGTTTTGTTCGACCAATGAGCGAATCAAACAGTCCCACTAGGCACCGTGGAGCTGGCGCTCCAAGTCATCAAGCTGGGCCAAGCGACGCTCAAGCGTTGGGTGGGTCGAGAACAAG
>CANGPX010000091.1 GCA_947456095.1 Acidimicrobiaceae bacterium | reverse complement strand
GATTGATGAGCGACGAATGCTCAGTTCAGTTGGTGGTTGCTCGCCGGCAGAGCCGGACGAAGCCGAGTCTTTGGTTTGTTTGGCGGACATGACACTCCCAAGTGGACTTAGCACTCAAGTCTACAGAGTGCTAATTCCAACGACGACCTACTCGTCGAGGCGCAGAGCGGCAACGAAGGCTTCTTGAGGAACTTCGACCCGGCCGATGTTCTTCATCTTCTTCTTGCCCTCCTTCTGCTTCTCCAAGAGTTTGCGCTTTCTCGTGATGTCTCCGCCATAACACTTGGCCAGGACATCTTTACGCTTGGCCTTCACCGTCTCTCGAGCAATCACTCGCCCGCCGACTGCTGCTTGAATCGGTACGTCGAACATTTGGCGAGGAATGAGTTCTTTCAACCGCTCAGCCATCCGACGGCCATAAAAATCAGCTTGGCTGCGGTGGACAATGGTGGAGAACGCATCGACGGATTCTCCGTTGATCAAAAGATCAACTCGCACGAGGTTCGACGTCACGTATCCGGTCTGTTCGTAGTCCAAGCTGGCGTAACCCTTGGTGCGGCTCTTCAGTGCATCAAAGAAATCGAGCACCACTTCAGCCATCGGGATCGTGTAGGCGAGTTCGACTCGAGTTGGACTCAAGTAGTCCATGCGCTGGAGTTCAGCCCGACGTGCTTGGCAGAGTTCCATGATGGTCCCGGTGAACTCAGATGGCGAAAGAATCGTGATCTTGAGCATGGGCTCATCAATGTGATCGAGTTTGCTCGGATCTGGCAACTCGGTGGGGTTATCAACCGTGCGAACAGACCCGTCAGTCATATACGCCTCATACGAAACGCTCGGAGCTGTGGCAATGACGCCCAAGTTGAACTCTCGCTCCAAGCGCTCTCGGACGATTTCCATGTGCAGCAGTCCCAAAAAGCCGCAACGGAACCCGAAGCCAAGTGCGTGCGATGACTCAGGTTCAAAGGTCACGCTGGCATCGTTCAACTTCAACTTGTCAAGTGAATCTCGAAGCACGGGCAAATCGTCGCCATCAATTGGGTAGATGCCGCAAAACACCATGGGCTTCGGGTCGAGGTAGCCCTCAAGGACCTCTGTTGATCCGTGAATTGCCGTCGTGATGGTTTCACCCGACCGAGCCGCTCGCACATCTTTGATGCCAGCAATGAGGTAGCCCACTTCGCCTGGTCCAAGCACCGTGACCGGGACCATGTCGGGGCTTCTGATCCCCACTTCTTCAATTTCGTGATCTTGGCCAGCTTGCAAGAACCGCAACTTCGCTGTGGTGCGCAGCGTTCCTTCAACCACGCGAAGCGACGACACAACGCCTCGATACTGGTCATAGGCCGAGTCGAAAATCAGCGCCTGAAGCGGGGCATCAGGGTCGCCCTTTGGGGCAGGGATCCGGTCAATGATCGCTTGGAGCAGTTCGGCCACGCCCTCGCCGGTCTTGGCCGAAATGGTCAGCACTTCGCTGGCCGAGATGCCAAGGACTTGCTCAATTTCTGCCGCACATCGCTCAGGATCAGCTGCGGGAAGATCGATCTTGTTGAGAACGGGAATGATCTCCAAATTCGATTCGAGCGCTTGGTAGCAATTGGACAAGGTCTGGGCTTGGATGCCTTGCGAGGCATCGACGAGCAGAACCGCACCTTCACAGGCGGCGAGTGACCGACTGACCTCGTAGCCAAAGTCGACGTGACCGGGTGTGTCGATCAAGTGCAGGACGTGGTTGTTGAAGTGCACTCGAACGTTTTGCGCCTTGATCGTGATCCCTCGTTCACGCTCAATGTCCATTGAATCGAGATACTGCGCTCGCATGAGTCGAGGGTCGACCGCACCGGTCAACTCCAAGATGCGGTCCGACAGCGTCGACTTGCCGTGGTCGACGTGGGCAATAATTGAAAAGTTGCGAATTCTCGTGATGTCGAGCGCTGCAGTTGGCTTCACCATGGTCGGTTCATCGTACCGGGTTGGTTGGGCAAGACCCTCCAGTGTTCCTGCTACGCTAGGAGTTCGCCTCGCACCGGGACCGCCGGAGTGAGCAGAGTCGATTTCTGAGGTTTCAAATGGCGAACATCAAGAGCCAAATCAAGCGCAACAAGCAGAACGAGCGCGCACGTCTGCGCAACAAGGCCGTCAAGGCCGAGGTGAAGACCCGGACCAAGTCCGCACTCGTTGCTGCAGAGCGCAACGATGACAACTCCGTCGAGGCATTGCGCTTGGCCGTCAAGCGCATTGACATGGCTGCCGCCAAGGGCGTCATCCACAAGAACCAAGCAGCAAACCGCAAGTCGCGTCTCATGCGCCGCATCGCTGCGCTGTCGTCGAACTAACTCTTCGCCACCTTCAACCTCCAAGAGGTTGAGACTTCACCTTCACTTCGGGTCTGGCTTTGCCGTTCCTTCGAAGCTCAGCAACGTATCAAGCCGAACTCGACTCTTCGGCGCTTTCGTTCCAGCATCGTGAAGGGTGAGTGAAATGGGTTCGACTCCCTGAGAGATCTCAGGTCCTCCCTTTTCCAACTCACGATGTTGCGAACCTTCAAGTTCCCTCGCACTTCGTCCGGCACCTTTTTGGTCAAGGCGCTCGTTCACTCGAACTGGTCCCTTCCCCCCTCGCAGGTAGACGCCGCTGGCGCCAGCTCTCGTGCCAACGCGGAGACCCTTCACGCCAAGCGACAGGCCAACGCCTTTCTTTGAGAAGTTGAGCCGGAGTGGTCCGAAGGACTTTGACTTTCGAAACGAGATTCCCACTTTCTCCTAACGCCTTCCTGCTCGACCGCCAAGACGAGCGAGCCTTGCCACCAAGATCTCAAGCACGAGTGAGGGCTCAAGTGCACTCATGCCCTTGACCTCAACATCAGCTGTGGCAATGAGCGAGAGCGCCGAGGTGATTCCAGCCGACCCAAGGGTCCGAGCACGATCCAAGGCTTTGCCCGCAGGAAACGGGGAGCTTCCGAGAATCTGTGCTGCTTCTTCACGGCTTCGAGCCGAGGTGCCGTCGAGTTTCAACATTTGAGCGAAGTGCCGATGGAGCAGCGAAACAATCTCAGGCCCAGCACGTCCCCCCGCTTCAAGCATGCGACTCAACACATCCAGCGCAACAGAAGCGTTGCCTTTGTCAATGGCGTCGGTTAAGTCCCAGGGAGGAACACCACCAGCATCTCCGAGATATGGCGCAAGTTCGTCCACATCAATGGTGACTGCTCCGCCATAGGTCGACAACAGCACTTGGAAGATCCCTTCAAGGCGGCCGAGGTCTTCACCTAAGTGTTGCGACAACATCTCGGTCGCCCGTGGAGTCAACCGAACAGGTGCATCTTTCACGTGGTCGGCAATCCACGCAGTTCGCGCCTTGCCCGTGCCTGCTTGCGTGGCAGAGGTGTGGCCATGTTCTTTGACCCAAGTCACGAGCGACGCGGGAACGGTCCCTCCTCCAGCGACGAGCACGCACAGTGACGATGCCGGCATTGCCGAAAACGCGGCCATGAGGCGAGTCGCATCGACTGCATTCAACTTTCCTGCATCTCGCACGACGACAATGCGTCGATCAACGAGGAATCCGGGGGTCATGAGGGAGTCAACAATTGCCCCCACTTCAAACTCTTCTGCTGTTGGGCCACCAAATTCTTCAACAACGAGCGAGGGATCTCGATCGCCAAGCAGTGCCCGAATCTGGGCATGGGCTCCTTGGGCGACGAGGCTTGCATCAGAACCAGAGACGTAGGTGACTGCTTTCAGTTCACTTGGCATGGAGAATCTGCACCATCTCATCTCGAGCTTTCACTGCCGACAGCACGTGCGGAACACTCAACAGCGTTGCACCTTGGGTAATGAGAAACGCCACATCGGCGGCGAGCACCCCTTGTCGAAGCGGTGCCTTGCCTTGGGTGACTCCTGGGTGATCTGGAACCTCGACGTGAAATGGCAGCGAAGTTTCGCAACGAAGTTGACGAAGGCGAGCACCCAAGTCAGACACTTTCTTGTCAGGGGCAAGACAACACCGGGCAATCACCGAACCCGTGGCGGAGTCGACCACCACCTCTTCACCCAAGGCAGAAGTTGCTCGAAACATTGCTACCTCGTCCAACACCGCCCACTGACTCGGGTCACTCACTTGTCCAAGCATTGCCACCCGGCAAGGAGCGAGGGGCCGAAGTTCTTGGGTGAGCTCACGCAGGTGGGCTACGTCGTTGGCCGAGGCCAGATCAAGCGCTCCAAGGTGGAGGTCAATGCAGTCAGCGCCGTTACGTAAGTGCGCCTTGGCTAGATCGAGAGCTTTGCGCAAGCCACCTGCACCTCGCTCGGCGACGACGATGCCGAAAATCGCCACACCTGCGTTCACGAGCAAGTTCGAAAGTGCAGAAGAAGGCTCTGACATGTGCGTTAGAAGAGCCTCGCTGACAAGCGCTTGCGAAGGGCAACGGTGCGAGGGTCGGCTCCGGGAAGTTGTTCAAGCAGTTCGAGGGCTCGTTGTTTGGCTGACTCATCTGCTTTGACTTGGTCAAGCAGTGGACCAAATTCGCCTTCAGTTTGCTCGTAGAGGGCAACGAGTGCTTCTTCGGTTTCAACGGCCAACGACAGGAGATCTTGTGCTGTTGGATCAGCGGTGAAAGGAACGAGGAGTTGAGCGGCTTCAGCACAACGTCGTTGCTCAATCAACAGCTTCGCCAGCGCTTCAACTGCGTCAAAGCGAAGGGCGTCAAGCTCAATCGCTTTGCGAAGCGACGTCTCGTCACCGGCTGCAACAAGCATCGAAATTTCATCGACTGCTGGCTGTAGTGATGCCACAAAGTGCACAATCTCCGCTTCTGGTTTCGCCCCAATGAAGGAATTGACCACTTTGCCTTCCTTGATGGCAAACACTGCTGGGATTGACTGCACCTTGAAGGCTTGGCTGATTGCAGGGTTCTCGTCAACATTGACCTTGACCATTTCAACGGCCCCCTGCGTGGCAGCAACTGCGGCTTCAAGCATTGGCCCAAGCGTCTTACATGGCCCACACCACGGGGCCCAGAGGTCAACAATGTCCGGAGTGGTCATTGAGCGTTCAATGACGCTTGCTTGGAACGTGTCGTCAGTTACTTCAGTCATTTACTCAACCTACCCGCCGGGTCTTACCTCCGCAGAGCCCCGTCTGGCTCCGGTAGCGTCAAGGTATGACTGACGCACCATCGCAACCATCTCCTGTCGGCATTGATGTTCACTCGGTCTCTCAGTTTTTGGTATCGAATGTTTCTTCGCTCACTGCACCATTCACCTTTGACCTCGTTGCTGGTGGGCGATCGAATCTGACCTTCTGTGTCACCGATGCCAACGGGCGACGAGTGGCACTGCGGCGACCTCCCGTGAGCCACGTGTTACCAACTGCTCATGACATGGCCCGAGAGCACCGGATTTTGTCCGCTCTTCACCCGGCCGGTATTGCCGTTCCGCAGCCACTTGCCATGGCGAGTGACCCTGAGATCAACGGTGCGCCGTTCTACGTCATGGAGTTCGTTGACGGACACATCTTGCGCACCGCCCGCCAAGCTGAAGCCGAGTTGACTGAACAGGTGCGCGGCGAAGTGGGCATTCAGCTTGCTTCCACCTTGGCGTCACTGCACCGCGTGGACATCGACGCCGTTGGCCTTGGTGACCTTGCCCGCAGAGACGGCTACATCGAGCGCCAAGTCAAGCGCTGGACCTCGCAGTACAGCGCAATGGCCGTTCCTGGCATTGATCACGGCGGCATCATTGAAGAAATTGCCGCTCAACTGCTCGCCGCCGTCCCAACGCCACAAGGTGTCTCCGTTGTCCATGGTGACTACCGCCTCGACAACACGGTCGTGAACGACCAGGGCCAAGTGGTTGCGATCTTGGACTGGGAGATCTGCACACTCGGTGATCCGTTGGCTGACCTTGGAACGTTGCTGTGTTACTGGGCAGAACCCGGCGACGGCGACGTTGCCCTGCTTGACTCACCAACCTTGGCGCCGGGATTTCTCAACCGCCAAGCCATCACTGCTGCCTATGCCGAGGCATCGGGGCTTGATGTGTCGAGGGCTCCGTATTACATGGCCTTTGGCTACTGGCGACTTGCCTGCATTCTCCAAGGCGTCTACGCCCGCTACGTCGGCGGAGCAGCAGCAGGCGACCAAGGCAGCGTCGATGGCTACCCCACCCACATTCGCCGCTTGGCCGAGCTTGCTCGTGCCACGCTCGCGACCGATCCCGGCGCCTGAGTCAGTACCGTGGAACCGTGGAACGGAGATGGAATGCCCGATGATGACGATGCCGTCTACCGACTGCTGTCAGATGTGCCAACAACAGATCCCATCTTGCTGATTGCCCTCGACGGTTGGGTCGATGCTGGCCTTGGTGCATCGGCTGCGATGGCAACAGTTGTTGAAACAAGCGACGTTGAGCCAGTGGCGATCTTTGATGGCGACCTGTTCATTGACCAGCGCGCTCGACGACCCATTGTTCGCATTGTCAACGGCGTGAACCGTGGCCTCACCTGGCCCGAAATCACCGTCGCTGCGGGGCGTGATCGCAATGGCAGAGATGTCTTGGTCTTAACCGGACCTGAGCCAGATTTTCACTGGCGCACCTTTGTGTCAGGGGTGGTCGAGTTCTGCCTCACCCACGATGTGCACACGGTCATTGGTCTCGGCGCGTTCCCAGCACCTGCTCCGCACACCCGACCGGTCAAGTTGGCAGCAACCGCTCCAGAAGAATCAGAAGAACTCGTCGAGCGAGTTGGCGTTGTTGGTGGCGAGCTTGAGGTGCCAGCTGGGGTGACCTCTGCGTTAGAGCTCGCGATGGGTGATGCCGGTATTCCCATGGTCACCTTGTGGGCCAGAGTCCCCCACTACGTCGCCGCGATGGCGTTTCCTGAGGCTTCGGTGTCACTGCTTGATGGTGTCTCAAGGGTCAGCGGTCTTCGCTTTGACGACCTTGACCTTCGCCAAGCGGCCGATGCTTCTCGTCGCCAGGTTGATGACCTCATTTCGTCAAACCCTGATCACGTCGCCATGGTTCGGACCCTTGAAGCCTCAGTTGATGAGACCGAAGGCAACCCCTTTGGCCTTGAAGATCTCCCCTCGGGCGATGAACTCGCGGCGGAACTCGAACAGTTCCTTCGAGGCGAATCAGGCGAGTGAACCCGTCTCAGCTCCACCGAGACTGAGCCCGAGTTCAATACCAGCCAAGAAGGCTTCGGCCTCTTGGCGCCGTGGCATGTCAACCAACAGCGCATGAAACGCCGAAGAGTGATTGGGCTCGACGAGATGGCAGAGCTCATGGATGAGCACGGTATCAACCACATAGTCCGGTGCCCTGCGCAGCCGGTCGGTGATGCGGATTTCACCCGTCTCAAATGAGCAACTCCCCCACCTCGTGCGCTGGTTTGAGACAAAGCGCACCGAGGTTGGCACCACGTTGCCAATGTAACTCGGTGCCAACTCAAGCGCTCGGGCAAGCAACATCTCATCAGAAGCGTGACGCACTCGGGTCTTTTTCATCGCTCGCGCTACGAGTGCGTCGACCATGTCACTCTGCTGTCGTGCACTGAGATGCGCTGGCAGCGAAATGATGAGCACCCCCGCACGCCACGAAGCGGCAGCACTTTTCACCCGACGCGTTGAAACTCGCAGTTCGAGTGCTGGACGATCAAGCGTTGCTGGGACGTTCGTCACGACGAGTGTTGGAACGTTGCTCCGCCGCACTAGGAAAGAAAGTTCATGAGCCGAGGCGCTCGGTTCACAATTCGCAAGGGCTCCTTGTCGCCAAAGTGCGCAGCAACCTTTGGACAACTCCGAGCGAGTGACTCTGCGAGTTGCGCATCGACATCGGTTGGAACTTCCAAACGATCAACAACCTTGCCGTTGACTTGCACGACCATGGTGACGGTTTTCGAGACGAGTAGTGCATCATCTGCGACTGGCCAGGCCTGTGCATGGAGCAACTCACCGGGGTGACGGTGGTCGTAGAGCTCGGCGGTCACGTGCGGCGACATTGGGGCCAAGAGTTTGAGCAAGGTCTCAATGCCTTCAGTTGCCACGTGCGGCTTCGCTGTTTCGAGCCGCACGTAGTCCATGAGTTCGTTGAGCAGTTCCATGCAGCGAGCAACAGCGGTGTTGTAGCTCCAGCGATCAAAATCCTTCGTGACGGCATCAATCGTTGCGTGAATGGTTCTTCTGACCTTCATGTCTGCGTCATCAACAGGGTCGACATTGTCGGGCAATTCGGCTTCGCTCAGTCGCCAAACCCGCTGCAAGAACCGTGCCATGCCTTCAATGACCGAATCGGTCTGGTCAGTCCAGTCAATGTCATCTGCTGGAGGGCCAACAAAAAGGTGGAAGAGACGAAGCCCATCGGCGCCAACGGTGTCATAGAACAAAGCAGGGGCGACGAGGTTGCCCTTGGACTTGCTCATCTTCGAGCCATCCATGCGGATCATGCCTTGGGTGAACAATTTCTGAAAGGGCTCGCGAGAAAGATCAGCTGGAGCAAAGCCGGTGTCAATCAAGGCTCGAGTGAAAAAGCGGGCGTAGAGCAG
>CANGPX010000090.1 GCA_947456095.1 Acidimicrobiaceae bacterium | reverse complement strand
TGGGTCGTCAGCCTCATCTTCGTGGACGAACACTTCCAAAATTGGCGTTGAGGTCATCAGTTGCGCCTGCATGAGACCTTGGCTTGCCTCGTGGGCGCAGACTTTGTCGACATCAGCCTTTCCCGGCATGCCAAGGGCAACAACGATGGAGCATCCGTGTTGTTCAATCAGGACTTTTGCCGCAACAGCCAAGTCTTTAAAGCCAGGGACCGTTTGGCGGATGACGGTGAACTTCTCGCCGTAGCCCGGGCAGGACTCAAGTTCAGCCAATGCTGCGCCACCCATGTCGTAGCGAGCAAACATTGTGTCGACAACACCAAAAGTCTCCATGAGGCCTCCTCAAATCAGATCTCCACCCTAGAGGTGAACACTGCGAGAGGTGCCAACGTGGCGAAGTAAAGACCTTGATGAGTGGTTTCACCAACGGGGCGTCTGCCGGCGTAGGTTATGGGAGAGCAAAAGCGTGGGGTGACCCGCCGAGCTCGCCGCTGAGAGGAGCGACATGGCCTGGGATTTCGAGACTGAACCAGAATTCGAAGCACAACTTGAGTGGATGCGGACCTTCGTAAAAGAAGAGATTTTCCCGCTAGAAACCCTCAACTTGAACTACGACCAGATTTTGGTGGCGATCAAGCCGCTCCAAGAACAAGTCAAGGCACGAGGACTTTGGGCGGCTCACCTCGACCACGATCTCGGCGGTCAGGGCTTTGGGCAATTAAAGCTCGGCCTCATGCACGAAATTCTTGGACAGACGCCTCTTGGTCCTGTCGTGTTTGGGAGCAATGCTCCAGACTCTGGCAACGCCGAGATCATTGCCATTGGCATGAAGATGTCGGGCCGTACTGATCACTGGGAGCCATGGCTCACCCCACTGCTCGAAGGCAAGATCCGAAGTGGTTTTTCAATGACCGAGCCAGCAACTGCAGGTTCAGACCCAACCTTGCTCAAAACCAGAGCTGTTCGAGATGGTGACGAATGGGTCATCTCAGGACACAAGTGGTACACGACCAATGGATCAGTTGCGAACATCTTGATCGTCATGGCCGTCACCAACCCTGACGTGCACGCCTACCAAGGCTCATCAATGATCATTGTTCCAGTCACCACCCCTGGCGTGACGATTGTTCGTGACGTTGCCTCAATGGATGACCCAGAGGTCTCCTACGGCAAGTTCGGCAACCACGCGGAGATCATCTACGACGAAGTGCGAGTGCCTGCAGCCAACCTGATTGGCAACGAAGGTGATGGGTTCTTGCTGGCCCAAGCTCGTCTTGGACCGGGACGTATTCACCACTGCATGCGCTGGCTCGGCCAATCCCAGCGTGCCTTTGACATGCTGTGTGAGCGTGCCGTTTCTCGGTTCACCCACGGATCACTGTTGGCTGAAAAGCAGACCATCCAGAACTGGATTGCTGACTCCAAGGCAGAGATGCACGCTGCTCGACTGATGACGCTGCACGCTGCGTGGAAGATGGACCAAGTTGGAGCATCTCAGTCGCGTGACGAGATTGCGATGATCAAGTACTTCGGTGCAACAGTGCTCTACAACGTGATCGACCGAGCACTCCAAGCACATGGTGCGCTTGGGTATTCAGCAGACATGCCACTTGAGGCCATGTACCGTGCTGCTCGTGCTGCTCGTATCTACGACGGACCTGACGAAGTGCACCGTCAAACGGTTGCTCGTCGTGCGCTCAAGGGCTATGAGCCAAGCGAACGGCCAACCGAGTTCATCCCGGACCGTGCTCGGGCCGCTCGAGAGAAGTTCGCCGAGTTGCTTGAGCAATTCAGCTAGGAGAGCACAGGTTGAGCAACGTTGTTGCTCAACGGTCGTTCTTGGTGGTCGAACTACCTCGTCAGATGCAAGGTGGCGTGGCGAACACCATTGATAATGGAACTCGGTGACCGTTCAACGTCGCCAATGAGCTGAAGGCTTGTTGCCCGCTGGCGAAGGCCACGCAAGATCACGTCTGCCTCCATGCGAGCAAGTGCGGCACCGAGGCAGAAGTGGTTGCCCACGCCAAAGCTCACCTGTGGGTTTGGGCTTCGAGTCACGTCGAACTGGTCGGCGCTTTCGCCGAACACTGCCTCGTCAAAATTTGCCGACGCATAGACGAGAAGCACAGGATCGCCTTCTTCAATCACTTGGCCGCCAAGTTCTGCCCTTCCCGTAGCGGTGCGAAGAAACGACGTCACGGGCGTCGTCCAACGGAGCATTTCATCAACCGCAGTTGGCAAGACTTCGTCATGGTCAACAATCAGTTTCCACTGGTCTTTTCGCTCAGCAAGGGCAACCAAGCCTCCTGAAATCAGGTTTCTCGTTGTTTCATTGCCTGCAACGAGGAGCTGAATGAGAAACATTGCCAACTCGGTCTCGCTCAACGGGTCACCATCGATTGTGGCCATGGCAATGGCAGAAACGAGATCATCGCGTGGATCTTTCCGTCGATCTTCGGCGAGTGAAATCAAGTAATTCCACATTTCGAGTTGCGTTGCCACCCGCTCTTCGGGTGAGAGTTCTAAGACGTCGGGAATGGCGGCTTCTGACCACCGAAAGAACGTCTGCCACTCGTCAATGTCGGCCCCCAAGATTTCAGCAATGACTTGCAAGGGAAAAGGAACCGAAAGTGCCTCAACAATGTCAACGTCTTCGCCAATGGGGAGTTGGTCAAGCAGTCGGGTTGCGACCGCTTCGACTTGGCTCCGTAGCTGCTTGATCATTGATGGCTTAAAACCGGGCTGGACCAGCCTGCGGTAGCGAGTGTGTTCTGGTGCATCAGTGTGCATCATGGTCGGAGGGAAGTCATAGGTCGTTCCAATTTCACCGACCAAGATCCCTCGACGCGAACAGAAGTCCTCTGGATGCAGCGACGCCTTGGTCACGAGTGCATGGGTTGAAAGGGCCCAAAACCCAGGCTCTTCAACCCAGGTGATGGGAGCTTCACGTCGAAGCGTTGCATAGAGCGACTGGGGATTGCCGAGATAGGTCGAAGCGGCGAGAAGTTCGCTGCCGCGTGGATGAACCGGTCGCACTAGATGCTGGCGCGGTGCGTGAACGGCATGACTTGCTCGAGCAAGTTGCACAGTTCGAGAACCAAGTGGTCATCGAGCCAGTTCCCAACCACTTGCAGGCCAATCGGCACCCCACTGCTCGAGAGGCCAACAGGAACAGAAGCAGCTGGAGAACGAGTCATGTTGAACGGGTAGGTGTACTGCACCCAGTTGATGGTCGATTCGCCATTCACCGTTCCCATGCCATCAAGTGCGGTCTCGGGCGTAACGCCAGCACTCACTGGGCAGAGAAGCAGGTCATATCCACTGAGCGCCGAGACAAGGTCTGCGGTCAAAGCGTGACGAGTGTCGATGGCCTCAATGAGACCTCTTGCCGTCAGCGCTCCGCCTCCAGCAACGATCATTTGCAAGATGGGATCGGCTTCTGCTGCAGCAGGTGTTCCAGCAAAGGGGGCGAAAGACCGCTCGAGGCACGCTCCAACAATCGATAGCCAAGCATTTAACGGATCTTCGTCGAAGACGTGGTCAATTTCAACAACTTCAACACCGGCACCTTCCAACGCACGAAGAGCGCTCGTGCATGCCGCCAACACCTCGGTGTCGGTTTCGCCATAGCCAAGGTTCTTTGACCATGCCACCCGCAGTGGGCGACCAATCTTTGTGCCCAGCGCCTTCTCAAGCGCTGGCAGCGAGGTTGAGTCACGGGGATCTGGGCCAATGACGAGGTTGAGTACATCAGTGACATCGCTGAAGCGCAGCGCCATTGGTCCTTTGGAAGACAGATCAAGCCAAGCAGGTGCTTCGGCGTCGGCTTGCGGGACTCGACCAAAAGAGGTCTTCATGCCAGCAAGTCCACATGCTGCAGCAGGAATCCGAATGGATCCACCGCCATCAGAACCAGTTGCCAAGGGAACCATGCCCGCAGCCAAGGCTGCAGCGGTGCCGCCGGACGACCCACCGGGTGAGTAGGCCAAGTTCCAAGGGTTCTTGGTGAGACCAAAAACGGCGTTGTCGGTTTTGGCTGTCCAGCCAAATTCGGGCGTATTGGTCTTGCCGACCACAATGCACCCAGCGGCTTTCAGTCTCGCCACGAGAGCCGAGTCAACCGTTGCTGGAGCAGCGTCGCGGTAACACGCTGAGCCGTAGGTGGTGGCTAGGCCCTTTGCGTCTTCTAAGTCCTTCACCCCAATTGGGATGCCAGCAAGCGGTGGAAGCACGTCACCTCGTGATCGGCGCTCGTCAATCGCACGAGCGGCACTCAGCGCTCCGTCGTGATCAAGCGAAACGAAGGCGTTGATCTCTCCATTGGTTTCTTCAATACGGGCGAAACTCGCTTCAACCACTTCTCTGGCGCTCTTGGCCCCAGAGGCAATGTCGCTGGCGAGTTCTTTGACGCTTTGCTCACGAAAGTCCATTCTCATGTCCTAGCACTCCTGCCGAGTTGACTCCAGACTTTTGACGGGTGCCCTGCGAAGCGAAGCGGCTCGCCTTCGCTCCAACGCGCCTCGCTCAGCGCTGCTTGCAAAGTGTGGCGGTCGTTGCAGTCATGGTTCAATCAGCAACTTGGCCATGCTTGGAACAAGAAATCCCTTGATGACTTGAGGACCTTGGGGTCCTCGGAGAAAACAACTCCTGGCAAGATCGCTAATTCTGAGGTTTCGACGAGGGATGCCCACCCGTCGAAAGCGCGTGGGCAATTTGGATCTCACACCACTCATGCAGCGCGGCTTTGGCAACGCGTTCTTGCCCTGACGTCAACTTCGTGCGGCGCAACTTGTGCAGTGGCCTCGGCCTTCGGTCGAGCCAGAGCTGGCCTGGCTCAAGCAACACGTCATTCGTCGTTGCCAGCCATATCAAGGTGTCCACGCCTTCTTCGGGACTGCGAAGCAGTGGTCCCATGACCTTTGAGAAAGTGGGAAGACTTTCGGCGACGCCCGGAGTCTTCGCCCAACCGGGATGCACGAGATGAGCACGAATACCCTCATCGCCGAAGTCGTCATTCCACGTCATGGTCAGCAGTGTTTGAGCTCGCTTTGCTCTGGCATAGGCAACGGTGCCTTTGTAGTTGGCCTCCGTCATCTCTAAGCTCCCAAGATCAAAGCGCTCGCTGTAGAGACCACCTGAGGTCATGGTGATGACTCGCCCCTTGGCTGCACTGAGTTGTGGGGCAAGTCCTCGAGTCAGTAACTCTGGCGACAACACCTGCACAGCCAGGGTTTGCTCCAACCCTTCGGTGGTCTTGGTGAAGTCACCAAGGAGCGCCCCAGCGTTATGGATGAGTACATCAAGCACCGGTACTGCTTTTTGCAACTCCGCCAAAAGCCTCTTCGTCTCTTGGAGGAGTGAGAGGTCGCATACATATCCCTGAGCGCTGCCACCATGGGCAACGGCAGAATCTTGTAGCGCAGTGACGACGCCGGCCAGTTTTTGTTTGTTTCGACCAACGAGATGCACATTGGCACCGAGTGAAACGAGGATCTCGGCAGCTTTGAGGCCAAGTCCAGAGGTGGCACCAGTGAGAACGATCTGTTTGCCCTTGGCGCTGGCGAAGGGGTCCCAGTGATCAAGTCGTCGACGCAGTGATGGGCCAATGGTGGTGAAACTTCCCACCACCGACGCTTCGAGCGTTTGGTCAACGAGCTGAGCAAGGCGACGAGTCGTCATTTGGTCAACAAGTTGAGCAGTCCCGGTTTGGCACTACTGCCAAAGTAGGTGATGACCGCCTTGAGGAGTGGTTCGGCGAGTTGCACCAACCCTTGTCCATCGAGCGTTGCCTGATAGCGAACATTCGAGCCACCATCTTGCTGGGCTTCAATGGTGATGGTGTCGGTTGAGACAAGAAATGAAGTTGAGGACTGCAGGACGAGGCGATGAGGTGCCTCGAACTCAACAATCTTATAGATGAGCGCTTTTTCGAGACCCAAGATGCCAAGGGTCACTTTGAAACCAGCCCCGACTTCGAGTGGGCCATCTTCAGTACGTTCAACCGCTACGACACTTGGGTCCCAGCCTGTGGCATTGGTGAGGTCAGACAGCAGGGCAAAGACTTGCTCTGGACTTTTCTTCGTTGCGACATTGACCTCAAAGGTCGCCATAATTAACGAACGCTCGGGGAGAGTTGCGTCAAGGCTTCTTCCAAATCAATATTGACCGGAATGATGGCAAGGTTCGGAATCGAAACCCCGTTTTCGACGTAGCGATCGATTTGTTCGCGGCACTCGGCGTAACTGCCGTTGATGATGAGTGAGTCAACCACTTCATCAGGAATGACTTCTAAGGCCTTCTTGCGGTCACCTGCCGCCCAGGCTTCCCACATTGGTTCAAGGGCCGCCCCTCGGCCAAGCCAACGGTGGAATTGTGCATAGGCCTCGACGTTTAAGTAGGCCGTGATCATGCGGCGGCCAACGAAACGAGCAAGGTCTTTGTCTTCAGTTGGCAGCACGAAGATTCGAGCAGTGAGCGGAGCCTCGGTGCCAACAACATCAACCACGGTGCGCACGTCTTCAGCACTCAACCAGTTGAGAATGGCGCCGTCGCCTTGCGCTGTTGCCAGTCGCAGCATCTGGGGGCGAAGCGCGGCGACAAAGAGTTCAGGTTGGACCTCAACGGGGCGAGCCAGTTTGAAGCCACGCACCGTGAATGACGGGGACTCGAAGTCAACCTTCTCGCCAGACAGTGCCAAGCGCAAAAATGCCAAAGTGTCCTTCACTCGTTGGAAGGGTGCGTCGAAGGCAATGCCGTTCCAGCGCTCAACAATGACTTGGGAAGAAGCGCCAAGGCCAAAGGTGAAACGGCCAGGTGCTGCTTCGGCAAGACCGGCAATGGTCTGTGCCAACAGAGCCGGTCCTCGAGTGAAGGCCGGGATGATGGCCACGCCCAAGTTGAGCCGAGGCTCCCAGGCTGCAGCCAAGGTCAAAGGAGTAAAGCCGTCGACGCCGTCGACTTCTGCTGACCAGACGTCGGTGTAGCCGAGATCAACGAGCTTTGAGAACCACTCACGGTGGTCAGGGAGGGAGATTCCATCAAAGGGAATCGTGATGCCGTAGCGAGGAGACGAATGCATGTCTCCATCCTGCCACTTTGCTCACCGTAGTGAGCAACCCCAGAGCCAGCGAACTGGCCCTGGGGTCAACGCTCTCCATCTGAGTTAGTTGTCGGCGCTCTTTAGGCCAAGTCCGTTGTGGATGAGGGCTGCAAGCACGCCACCAACGAGTGGGGCAACAATGAAGACCCACACTTGCTTCAGCGCTTCGCCACCAACGAACAGGGCTGGTCCAAAGGAGCGAGCTGGGTTGACCGAGGTGCCATCAACCGAAATGCCGAAGAGGTGCACGAGGGTGAGGGTGAGTCCAATGACGACGCCGGTCATGAGACCAGCACTGGCCTTACCAGTTGCCGCCAAAATCACGAGAACAAACAGTGCCGTCATGATGACTTCAGCCAAGAATGCACCTGCTGCTGAGATGTGGATCATTGAGCTTGCGCCATAGCCGTCGGCACCAAGGCCGGTTGACGTGCGTGAGTAGTCAGGCGACTGGCTAAATGCGAAGCACAACAGGCCCGCACCAACAATGCCACCAATGAATTGCGCCACGAGGTAACTAATCGCGTCAGTGACCGAGATCCGCTTGGCAACCAGGGCACCAATGGTGACTGCTGGGTTGACGTGGCAGCCAGAAATCGAACCAATGGCATAGATGAGACCCATCAGGACGAGACCAAAGGCCAGCGACGTGGCAACAATGCCCGCTGCTGCAGATCCACCAGTACCAAGAACGCTCTTTGCTCCTTCAAACTTGCCAAAGGTGAGGGTTGCTACACCACAGGCAAAGAACACAAGGACCGCAGTCCCAAAGAGTTCAGCTAGGAATTTCTTGCGCATGAGCGCCTCCAATCAACGGCAGTGTCGCCAATTTGGAGTGTAGATAACCGACTGAATGAAGTGGTGGACTGGGTAAATGATTTCCTTGGTCCCAGCCTCCACCCTCACCTTCGCTGCGGGGAGCGCTGTTACTGCGTGGCGTAACGCGTGACGTAGCCCGAGTAACTCGATACCCACACTTGAGCAGTGAGTGGGTCATAGGTAATGCCAATGGGATTCGAAGGCACAACCACGTTTTGCAAGATTCGTAAGTCAGCTGCCCTCAGCATGGTCATGGTTGAACTTGCATAGTTGACAACGAACAGCGCTGTTCCGTCACTTGAAATCACGAGTGACCTGGCTTCAGATCCGGTGTGCACCGAGGCAATCACTCGACCAGTTCGAAGGTCGACTTTGACCACTGCACCAGGTCCGTTGAGCGAGACATAGGCGTAGATACCATTCGGGCTGAGCACCACGGTGCGTGGGCTTGGTCCGACGTAGATCTGACCAACGATTGCCTGGGTCAACAAGTTGACCTTCACGAGCACCGTGCCACCCATGATGGCGACGTAGGCAGCGTGGCTGGTTGGATCGACGGCAATGCCTCGAGGAGTGCCCGGGAGGGGCAAGGTCTTCACGACCTTGGCGGTGTTGGCATCAATGATGTTGAGCGTCCATGAGCACCAGTTGGTAACGAGGACCCACTTGCCATCGGGGGATGTTTCAACAAATTTTGGAACGTAGCCAACTTGGACGACTCGATCGATCTGGAAATTCGCGACATTGATTCGCATGGCATATGACGGTGTCTCGCCACGAGAACTCTGTGTGTAGGGCGTGCACGAGTCAAGGCCCTCGGGGCCCATCGTGGGGCCAGTCATGGAGT
>CANGPX010000089.1 GCA_947456095.1 Acidimicrobiaceae bacterium | reverse complement strand
GTGGCGCAAGACCCTTCGTCTCTGCCACAAGACCAGGGAATCGGTCACGGTTGGCAATACCAACCAAGTTCCCGGAAAGATCAAAGTTCCACCCGTGATAGGGGCAACTGAGCCGTCGGGTGTTGGTGGCGCCGTCACACAACACCATGCCGCGGTGCGTGCAGGCATTGAGAAAGGCTCGAAGTTCCCCGTCTTCTCCTCGGGTGACGAGGACCGGCACGCCAGCAACTTCTCGGGCAATGACGTCACCGGGGTCGCTGACGTCTCCGGACCAACAGATCACCTGAGGGGTTTTTCGAAAGAGGATCTCTCGCTCTTGGGAGAAGCGCTCAGGGTCGGTAAAGACAGAACCGTCTGCTTCATAGAGCTCACCAAACTGGTCAGTCGTGTTAGCGAGCGTGTTGGCAATCATGCGACGGCCGAGTGCAATCATTTCCGGCGATGCAGATCCCATTGTCCAATGCTACCGAGCCCTAGCTAGTGGCAAAAGTGCCCTTGAGCGCGGCGGCGATGGGTTTTGCCATGGCTTCTAAGACTTGAGGACTGGCGTGTTGGGCATTGACGTACGCGGCAATGCCGTTGATGGTCATTGGGCACTTAGTCGTGCACAGCACTTGGGAGAGCGGCGCGTAAGAAACCTTCGAAACCTTGGCGATTGCTTTCAAGTCCAGCCACTTGTTCGACGACCACGAGAGAGAAAAGGTGCACTTCGTCAGTTGGCTTGGGTGAATCGCCATACAAGCTTGCGGCTCTAACGGCACCGTTGGCGTGTTGCCAAGCAGCACAACGGGAGAACCCAGCGCAGCCCAACTCCGCAACACTGCCACGAGTCCCTTTGCTGGAGGAGAGTTGAGCGACGTCGGGCCAACAAACTTGCCCGCCACGAGAACGGCTTTGGGTTTCAGTTGAGTAATTTCATCAGCAACAAACTTTGGGTAGTTCTTGCACGGTCCGGGAACTTCATCTGGTTCATTGAACCAACATCCCGCCATGGTGAGTGGAACGAGTTTCAGTCCCAACTGCTTGCCCACAGCACTCATTGCCCCAATCAGGATCTCCGCCCGGGAATCGCCAACGAGCAACATGGTCGAAGAACTTCCCGTCGCGCCAAAACTGCAGGCATTTGGCCCGAGCCAGGTTGAAAGTGGCGTGTAGCGAAGCAGGCGACAATCGCCGTAGTCGGGCCACACATCTGCTGCGAGCACGCTGCGAAGATCCTTCAGCGAATTTGTCGTAAGTCCTGTTTTGATCAGCGCTGTAGCTTGCGCTTGGGTCTCAATTGATGCCGGAGCGCCAACAGCTGCAGTTGCCCTCGACCCCACGATGAGTGACGTGAAGAGCACCGCCAGCAAGAGGTTGCGAAACGTGTGAGCAAGGACGAAGCCGCTAGAGCGTTGCATTCCGCCAGCGTAGGTTGATTTCACGCTTGGAGCCCGGCTGCATGAGCAAACAGTTGGCCGAGCTCCGGCTCGCTTGAGGATCAAGGTGACGAGGCCGGCACGGCTCGGTAAAAGACCTGATCGCTCGAGCGAATTGCTTCGGTGACGGTAGAGGTCGAACCCGTTGCCACGAAGGACCTGGCAAAAACTGCTCGAGCGGCGTTGGCATTGAACGAAGCGTTCGGTACTGAAGCGGCCGAGTTGTAGCGGTAGAGCTTGTACCTCGCGTTCACCCTCAGGCCCGAGATGGTGGCGGTCACGGTCAGTTTGCTCGCAGGCGGGCGAGTGTTTGAGCCATCTCGCATGCTTTGGCCCTCGGAGTTGACGCTGGTGGTGACAAGTACGGGAAGGGTCTCATGGCTGTCGTCGGCGACTCCGGAGATGGCCAGCCCAAAGTTGCCCACCCCACTTGGCAAAGAGTAGACGCTGGCAGTTTTTGCATTTGCCTGCTGGCGAGTCTTGACAAATGCGCCAAAGGGGTAGGTAAAGACATACTGCGACGGCGAAGAAGCCGTTCCAGTCCAGATCCCGTGATCGGTGAAGGTGATGGTGTCATCTGCAAAGTAAGTCGCAGGTTGGGTGAGGGGGTGACTCGACGACACGCCGGTAACGGTCACAATGTGGTCGTATTCGACCTCACCAGCATTTGGGTCGGCTACGTCATCAAAGCGGAAGGAATTGGTGAAAATGCCAATCACGACAGGATGTTTTAACGTCACCTCTGCTTTGATCCAAGTGAGAAATGCTCGGGGATTGGCAGTCGGCCCCGAGTAGCGTTTGGTTCGCAAATGCACGCGGGTGGCCGCTGCTTGATCGTTGACTCCAACGAGAAGTTGAGAAGATTGCGCCGATTGTGGCTGGCCGGGACTCGCAAGGGCTCGCAGGTCATATTGCGACAAATACTGACCAAAGATCATCCCAGCGCTCACCAGTGAGGTCTCACCGCAGTAGCCAAAGTTCGCATCGAACTGACGCCGAAGCGGAACGGGAAGCATCACCGAATACCGCTTTGCTGGCGTTGCCGCGGAAACCAGCGTGGCAACACCATCCACGCTCAACAGGGCTGTGGCGCAAAGGAGTGCCACCACTGATCTGCGCACCGAAATGAACATCTTTGCAACCTAGGCCACAGAGACTCCATGACCAAACGCTCTTGGTCTTACGCTTTTGGTCTCACACACTTGGTCTCACCAGTTGTGTGCATTCTTTGAAGGCAACTGGGAAGAGAGACAAGTTCACAACCGCTCGTCACGAAGCGACGAGTTGGCGCTCAAGTTCTTTGGTTAGCGGTGTTCTTCGCTCACCCGTAGGCCTCGGAGTTTCAACAAGGTCGATAGCGGGGCGACGAAGTCGAATGTTTCAATGCCCTCCATGAACGAGGTCAGCAGAAAGACTCCGTTGCCGACCGCCATCTCGGTGGCGAAGTAGGAAGTGTCAGGTGTTTGTTGGCCTTGGCCAAACTGCTCGAGCAAGCGCAGCTCTTCGGAGTTGACCAGAGTTGAGGCTTCACCGGAGAAGCGAGCAAGCCGTTGAATCTCCAAATTGACCCGAACTTGGCCTCGGTACTCGGGCTGGGCGAACTCTCGCAGCACCACTGCTTCAGCAATGACTTCGCCATAGTTTGTGGCCACGTCGTGAGCGAAGGCAAGACCCTTGTCAAAGTTTGCCTTCCACCCTTGGCGAACAACTTCCAAGAAGAAATCGAGTTTGCCCTCATGGCGAGCGAAGAGAAACCCAGTCGTGATCCCAGCGCTGTTGCAGATGTCTTTGAGGCTGGCCTTGGCGTAGCCAACGTCGCTCACCGCGCGGTAGCCGTTTTGATAGAAGGCACTCAACAGTGGATCTTGAGACAGTGTCGCTGGATGCAAGAGATACTCGGCTCGAAGCGCTGGTAAGGAAAGAACGGGGCCGGGTTGACTGAGACCCTCGAAGTAGCGATGGAGTTCAGGCTCGAGATCGAGATCTTTTGCCCAGGTGCGGTGTCGAGACATTGTCAGGCCGAAGGCAACAATGACGCAAAGAACCCGTGAAGCTGCGATGCCGCTGTTCTCGTCAGCAAAACGAGACCGCAAGGTCTGTTCAAGATCTCTGCCAACAACTTGCGCTAACCGCTCGTCGTATTGGGCGGCCAACAGCAGTTCAACGGCAACATCGAGGTCGCTTGAGCCTTCGGCGAAGCGAGCCATCGCACGAACAAAGCCGTCTTGGTCGCCCTTTTCCAACTGGTCAAGCAGGTCGGTGACTTGGGCGGTCACCATTGGTCCAAGCCGCTTGCTCCACAGCACCGTTGCCGCATCGACCCGATCGGTGAAGCGTGGGTAAAACGCACCAGAAGTCAGGCCAACTGCTCCACAAATCTTCGACACGCTCGTGCGATCCCAGCCAAAGCTAGCAATGGCATCTCGGGCGCCATCAAGCAAGAGGTCTCTCAGCTCACGTGGCTTGAGTGCGACTAGGGAATTACTCTGCACCCTCAAAAGCGTAACCGAGGTTGAAAAATCTTCAATCTGATGATTTTTCCTCAGTCGAACAGTGCTCAGTTCGCTACTGAGCCTCGACGAAACCAGCCCAAGCAGACATGTAGTCAATGAAGCCCTCGGACAACCGCTCTTGACGCAGCACTGCTCTCGACACCGGCAATGCTCTCATCGACGCTGATGGGTCACGGCGGATCTTTTCGGGAAAGTCATGGTCGGTGATTGCTGCGCGGCCAATCGCTACAAGGTCAGCGCCTCCATCAAGTGCTCGTTGCACGTCTTGGCCCGAGTAGATCTTGCCAGCAACGGCCAACTTCGTTTCCCCACGAGGAAGCTCGGCGTAGAGGTCGAGGAGTTTGCGACCGGCATATTCCTCATCGGCTGCTTCCTTGAAGACATCCCACATGGACAAGTCAATGAAGTCAATCTCTCCGCAGTCAACGAGGCGTCCATAGACCTCGACCATGTCGTGAGTCGTTTGGCCGAATCGCTCCGGTGAAAGCCGAACCGACAAATTGAAATCAGCCGAACATGCTGCCCGAATACCGAAGATCATGGAAAACAGTGCTCGCGACCTGTTCTCGAGGCTCCCGCCATAGTGGTCACTTCGCTGGTTGAAGGTGCCGTTGAGCATCTCGCACAACAAGTAATCATGCGCTCCGTGAAGCTCGACTCCTTGAAAGCCAGCCTTCTCAGCCCGAACTGCTGCAGCAATGAAATCTTCAATCACTTGTTCGACTTCGCCAGTGGTCATCTCTCGAGCGCCAACATCGCCATCAACGCAAGGGGCAACCGGTGCTTCACCAATGAGCTCAACTGGCGCACGACGACCCGCGTGGTGCAGTTGCAAAATGGCCAAACTGCCATGAGCCTTGATGCTGGTTGCGAGTCGGGTCAGGCCGGGCAAGTGGTCGTCGTCAAAGCAACCAAGCTGGCCGGGAAAGCCTTGTCCAATGCGCTGGACGTGACTGGCACAGGTCATAGTGAGGCCAAATCCGCCTTCGGCCCGGTAGGTCAGCCACTGGTACTCGTCTTCGCTGAGCGTTCCATCAGGGTTGCTTTGTTGATTGGTCAGCGGTGCCAACATGAACCGGTTGGCCATGGCTGGTCCGTGGGCAAACTCGACTGCATCAAAAGGTGAGGTCACAAAGGCTCCTTTTCTCCTCCAATCCTAAGCGATTTTGTGAGCTACCTCTTTGTGTCAGGTCACCAAAAAGTGGTCTTAGGCGAGATGAACGCGCCCACGGAGCATTGAAGTCTTTGAGTGGGCTGCGACACCATCATTGGCCTGAAGACTGACGTCGACAGCCGAAAAGTCACCCATTAATTGCTTCGAGAGCGTGAAGTCAGCGACACCATCGGGCTTCAGCATGCCAACAGGCAACATCTTGTTGGTCTTCGGGTTGAGCAGCCAAACTTCGTAGTACTGATTGGCCCTAACTTTCGGGAGTCCACTGGTCGAAACCGACATGTCGAGACCAACTGAGCTCACGCGGACAATCACGTTGCCCCGTGAGGCCGGTGGGGCATCGAGGCTCGAGAGACTTGCTGTTGCCGCCACTGGCGCAGCAGGCGCACGGTTCGAAAACGACAACCCAGCAATCGCGAGTCCGACGACCAGCACAACACCAGCTGCGGCTCGCAGCATCCATTTCGGCAGTCCCCGCTCAATGACGAGCACCGGCAGTGGGCGCTCGGGGACTTGCCCGTCCTCCGGCAAACTCATCTGGCGACGGACGGCCTCTAGTGCCCCATGGGCAATGGAGAGCTCGACCAAGGTCTCTCGACACTCAGCGCAGCTTCGGAGGTGGGTCGAAACCACACTCATCTCGGCGCGGGTGAGCTCACCACTGAGCAAGCCAGGGATGTTCCCTTCGCAGTGTTCAATCATCGCAACACTCCTTGATTCAGTCGTTCCGCCAATTTGGCCAGAGCTCTGGCCATGCGAGCTTTGACCGTTCCAAGCGGAATGTCCAAATGCTCTGCGATTTGCTTCTGGGTAAGTTCACCGAAATAGGAGAGCACCAGTACTTCGCGTTGGTCATGATTGAGCAGTGCCAGACCCTGCTCAATTTCGTTGACGAAAACCAACTGATCAACGAGCGCATCTCCAGCGGGCCCCGACAATTCCTGAAGTGTCGACATGTCGACCAGATCAGACCGCCGACGTCGAAGGTGATCAATACTGCGACGTCGAGCAATTCCTAAGAGAAACCCAATGAGTGACCTTGTTGGATCAATCCGGTCACGGACTCGCCAGAGTTCGAGGAACGTTTGCTGGGTCAGATCATCTGCTTCATCAATGGGGACAAACCTGCTGACGTACGCCCTCACTGAAGGCCCATGGGCTCGATAGGCCGCATCAAATGACGCCACGTCACCATCGCGGAGTTCGTCGGCGAGCACCTGATCTGCATCTCGAGAAGCGAATGAGGACATCATCACCCTAGGCATTCGTTGCGTACTCACTTTTGGTTGCAAGTATTTTCCCCAATTTTGATGCAACCAACTGCGTCGCTCCTGCGAATGCCTAGGTATTCGACTCACGAGGAGCGAACTGAACAACAAGAAAGTTGGGAACGATGCGTCTTCGCAAGTCTCTCGCTACCGCAGTTGCCGCAGTGGCACTGTCAGGCACTGCCCTCACCACCGGCCTCACCTCTGCTGGAGCAGCTGGCAATATGGCAACCGTCACGGTGATCCACGGCATTCCCAAGGTCCCCGTTACCGTCTACGCCAACAACAATGTGCTCATTGCGAACTTCATCTTCGGCAAGTCCGTCGGCCCAGTGGAGCTAGCAGCAGGCACCTACAAGTTGGACATCCGTCCACGCGGTGCCTCGGTTTCTACAAAGCCAATTCTGACCAAGACCGTGACCTTGACTCCTGGCTACAACGCCACGGTGAGTGCCAACTTGACCTCACTCGGCAAGCCAGTGATCAACGCTGTTGGCAACCCGCTCACCGACCCAGCAGCCGGTAACGCTCGAGTGATCGTGCGTCACATGGCTGAAGCTCCAGGCGTCGATGTCTACGCAGGTGCGACCACTGGTGCGCCGCTGATCTCCAACCTGAAGAACGGAACAGGCGCCGGGACTGAAGTTCCAGCTGGCACCTACAGCATCTCGGTGTACGTCCACGGGACGAAGACCGGACGGGTCCTTGGACCATTGTCGTTGAAGCTCGATGCTGGCAAGACCTACATTGTCTACGCCATCGGCAGTGCAGTGGCCAAGCCTTCAACGCTGACAGTCGTCTCGCAGAGCTACCAGAACGTCCTCCCGACGACCTAGGCAATCTGCCGTGACGGCACCGTCGTCGCAACGCCTCTCAACACCCGCTTCGCCCGAACACGGCGAGGCGGGTGTTGCGCGTTTTCAGCCCTGTGTGAAGATCGATCTCAGATCCCGAAGCTCTCAATTACTTGAAGCGACAACTAAACTGGTATGATGCGGAGAGAAAAGCGAGGCCCTCATGACCATTCCCGCAGTGTTCTTTGGGCACGGCAGTCCCATGAATGCCCTCGAGAACAACGAGTACACCGAGATGTGGTCGAACTTCGGGGCCAGGATTGAGACTCCTCGAGCCATCTTGGCCATCTCGGCCCACTGGTATGTCGCAGAGACTGCAGTGACCGCCATGGCACGTCCACCGACGATTCATGACTTTGGTGGGTTTCCGGAAGAACTCTTCGACATGCAGTACCGAGCACCCGGTTCACCGGAGTTGGCCGCTCAGGTGGCAGAACTCCTCTCGCCGCTCCCCGTTCGCCAAGACACAAACTCCTGGGGACTCGACCACGGAACCTGGTCGGTGCTCACCCATGTGTTCCCGCAAGCCCAAATCCCCGTCGTGCAGATCTCGCTTGATGGAACAAAGCCGTTTGCTCATCACTTGAGCGTTGGCACAGCTCTGGCACCGCTCATGGATGACGGCGTTCTTGTTCTGGGCAGCGGCAACGTCGTCCACAACCTTCGAGCGATTTCCTTCGGTGCTGACAGCCAAGGCGCTCCGTGGGCAGAACGCTTTGACCAAGCGACAACCGCACTGTTGAAGAGCAACCCTTCAGACATTGCTTCGCTGCAGAGCCACCCTGACTATGCAATGGCCGTTCCGACCGAAGATCACTTCTTGCCACTCGTCGTCTTCGCCGGCATTGCTGCGGCCACGCGTCAACCAGTTGAGGTCTTAGGTGGCGGTTGCACCATGGGCGCCTTGTCCATGACCTCGTACTCGGTTAGCTAGCGAACCTCAGTTGCGGCACCGGCGTTAGGGAACGAGCACCACTCGACCAAAGGCCAAACGGTCTTCAATGTAGGCATGGGCTTCGCCAGCGGCTTCGAGTGGGAACGTCTTGTCAATGACGACTTGGAGCTCGTCGTTTGCCACGTCGCTCAACAGCGAAGTGATCATGTCGTAGGCACGGGTCCCCATGAACAACTCAGCGCCGAGGAAGTAGCCAATGAAGCGCTGGTTATTGCCTCGAAGGGTTGAAAGATCAAACTTGTCGGCTCCTTCACGCCCCGCATCACCAAACGAGACGCAGCGGCCCCGATATGCCATGGTGCGAAGGCTCTTTTGCAACGTTGGACCACCAATGGAGTCAACAACGACGTCAACCCCTCGTCCACCGGTGAGTTCCCTGATGGCGACTTCGAAGTCAGTTTCTGCGTAGTTAATGCCATGGTCAAGACCAAAGTCTTTCAAGCGCTCCAAGCGGTCGTTGCTTGAGGCGGTGGCATACACCGTTGCCCCGGCACGCTTGGCTAACTGAATGGCGGCAAGTCCAACACCACTCGCACCAGCGTGGATGAGGACGTGTTCGCCTGGTTGCAACATGCCGAACTCAAACAGGCAG